>JAJCYK010000088.1 GCA_029262935.1 Cytophagales bacterium
CATGATGAAAGTCTGGAATGGTCTCTTGCAAGGACTGGACATCAAGAGTACTTAATACATCAATAAAGTTCCCAAAAGCCAATGCCCCTTCATATGCGTCTTTCGGATCCTCAACGACCTCCAGCGCAAACGAATCTTCTACATAGTTGAACATGCGCCAATACGCTCCGGAGTTGGAGTGAAACAAACTCTGGCCGGATTGTGTGGGTATTACTTGCAAGTATGAGGAAGAGGGAGTCTGTTGTTCGATATGATGGATCACGCTAAGTATGTTTTCCATCACTTGAGATGGGTTTTTGAATACCTGATGATTAAACTTTTGTAAAACAAATTGGCAGGGATCTACGCCTATTGTACATCTAATGTGGAAGGTGTCATGAATATGCCCGGAGCCGAATGGTTCAATTGACTCCAATTCTCCCGGCACTTGAAATTCATTGACAATACTTTTTATGTTTTCAAAGGGAGTCATGGCCATAAACGGGTAGGGTATAGGCCCTTCTTTATCATTTGTTGGATCTTTTCAGCAACTGCTGACTTATCTTGTTGGTAGGTGATGCCCATCCAATCATCTTCACAACTAAGTACATTCACTGTGGCAGATTGATGTTTGACCAATTCATTTATCGCGCTGGGAATAAAAAACTCCGCCTTATTGTTGTCCAAATTGGTTTGGGCATAGGCTTCAAATTGCCTTTGTAAATAAGGAAAAATTGTGGGAGTGAATCCCCACAAGTTGGTAGATACTAAGGTGCCCGGAGCTACTACCACAGATTCGTCAAGTGTTGCGTATTCGATCCTCCCTTCCTCCGAGGAAACCCCAGTACGTTCGACTACTTGGGTGAGCAGGCCTTCATCATTGAAATCTAAAAGGGCCCGAGATACTTGACCAAACGATGACATGGTGTTTTCTATAGGGTATCCCATAATTGCGTAAGAGGTATCGATACGTTCTTTATCAGAGAGGAAGGAGAACATATTTTGGTAGGCACTGGGGCCATAGAAGTCGTCTGCGTTGATGACCGCAAAAGGTTGTTGAATTTCTGCAGCGGCGGAAAGTATGGCGTGCCCGGTACCCCAGGGTTTTATCCGGGAGGCGTAGTTCAACGGCTGGCCCAGGTACGAAATTTCTGGGTTGATGTCCTGAAATGCATAAGTCACTTCTAAAAAACGTTGTAAGTCTTTATATTTATTTTCAAAGGATTGAACAATGTCATCCCTGAAAAGAAATACAGCTTTTTCGAAGCCAGCTCGTATGGCGTCAAAAATTCCGAATTCCATCAAAGTTTCTCCGGAGGGTCCGACGGGATCAATTTGTTTCAATCCACCATATCGAGAGCCCATGCCCGCAGCAAGTATAAGTAAGATGGGTTTCATTAAAATAAATTCCCTATATTAAAAATTCGACAGGCCCAATATAGTTAATTTGATCTGTACTTTAACCTACTACAAAACCTAGATTATGGTTCTTTCTACTTTGGATTGGGGGCTTATTGCCGCCTTTTTTATAGTCTCATTACTAATCGGATTACGTGTTTCAAAAAAAGCTGGTTCCAGTGCCTCTGAATTCTTTTTGTCCGGAAGAAACATGCCGTGGTGGTTATTGGGAGTTTCTATGGTTGCTACCACATTCTCCGCGGATACGCCCAATTTAGTAACTGACTTAGTTCGAAGCAAAGGTGTATCTGGCAATTGGGGTTGGTGGGCCTTTTTGTTGACCGGTATGCTTACCGTATTTGTGTATGCGAAGCTTTGGCGCAGATCCAAGGTGATGACGGACATCGAGTTTTATGAATTGCGTTACAGTGGGAAACCAGCGGCATTTCTGCGCGGTTTTCGAGCGCTTTATTTAGGACTTGTCTTTAATGTACTCGTGATGGGTACAGTGTCCTTAGCAGCTATAAAATTTGGAGAAGTTGTGCTGGGGTTACCAGGATGGCAAACACTGCTTATTGCTGGATCGGTCACTGTACTCTATAGCGCTTTGGGTGGTTTGAAGGCGGTGATTATCACTGATTTTGTTCAATTTATACTGGCTATGATTGGTTCGGTTTACGCTTGTATCTATTTGATCAACTTGGACGAGGTTGGAGGCCTGACTGCCTTGCTAAGCAACGAATTAGTGCAATCTAAACTGTCCATATTGCCAGATATGAGCGACCCCGGCATATGGGGCCCGGTACTACTAGCACCATTGGCAGTGCAATGGTGGGCAAGTTACTATCCCGGAGCTGAGCCCGGAGGTGGCGGCTACATAGCACAACGGATGTTCTCTGCTAAAGATGAGAAGAATGCAGTAGGGGCCACGCTGCTTTTCAATATCGCACATTATGCCTTACGACCTTGGCCTTGGATCTTAATAGCCCTGGCTTCATTGGTACTTTTCCCGGAAATGTCTGATATACAGAAAGCCTTCCCGAACTTGTCGCCAGATAAATTAGGAGATGATGTAGCTTATCCTGCCATGCTTACCTATTTGCCAAGTGGATTGTTGGGATTGGTAGCAGCCTCTTTGATTGCGGCGTATATGTCTACTATGTCCACACAATTGAATTTGGGGGCGTCCTATCTGGTAAACGATTTCTATCAAAGATTCATCTCTCCTGATGCATCGGAGGCGCGATTGATCTGGGTGGCTAGAGCCTTTACGGTAGTATCTATGATATTAGGTACACTTTTAGGCTTGCTTCTAACTGATGCGGGTCAGGCGTTTGACTTATTGCTCTTATTAGGTGCGGGCACGGGTCTGATTTACATTTTAAGATGGTTTTGGTGGAGGATTAATGCTTATACAGAGATCATAGCGATGATATCCAGTTTGGTCATTGCCGGCTATTTGACTTTCGTTCATGATGGCCTGGGGTTTTTTCCATTAGAGTCCTGGGAAAAAACAATCCTAGGGGCCATTTTGACCACCTTGGTGTGGGTTGTGGCTACCTACCTAACTCCACAAACCGATAAAAATACTTTAAATGAGTTTTATCGTATAATCCGCCCTGGTGGTCCTGGTTGGAAAAGGGTTTTAAGGAACGCAAAACAGGATGGTGTGGATTTGCAAGTTAAAG
>JAJCYK010000089.1 GCA_029262935.1 Cytophagales bacterium
TAACGAATTTTGTGAACAATCCAGAAGACTTAAAAAAGTTTACCGCTTTTATGGTACGTGAAGGGCTAAACCAACTCCCAGAAATTAAAGAGCTGGATGCAAACATTCAGGCACAAGCACGTCTGAATAAATTGTATCGTAGAAACCTATTTTTGCCTGAAATAGGGCTAGCAGGGAGTGCTGACTACCTTTTAGGCAAAGGAGGGGCTGGCTCTGAAGACCCGCAACCCACACCTGGTCTTGAATTGCCCGATGACCTCACTTGGCAACTAGGACTGTCCGCCAAACTTCCCATTTTCACAGGAGGAAAGCGGTCGGCTGTATTGCAAAAAGGTTTAATCGAATTGGAACAAATCCAATATCAAAAGCAAGATCTTATCAACCAATTGGAACAACGCATCAGGTCTTCTATGGAGTTGGTGGGGGCTAGCTATTCTAATATTCAGCTAAGCAATGAAGCTTTAAACGCTTCCTCTTTAAATTTTACCTTGGTACAGGAAGCTTACAAACAAGGAAATGTTTCTGTCATTAATTTAATTGACGCACAGAATTCTGCTATCCAAGCACAGCTAAATGCGGCTAACGCTGGTTATAATTTTATCATTGACCTGCTTAACGTGGATCGGGCCATTGGCAAATATTATAGCTTATCTACCAACGAAGAGCGCGAGGCTTACTTTTTAAGATTGCAGGAATTTGTCACCACATACGTAAATGAATAAGATATGAAAAAGGTAATCTATGTGTTTCTATTTCTTGCTGCCTGCTCCAGTGAAAAGGAAGCGCCCGTAGAAGTCATAAAACCCGTAAAATATCAGAAAATAGCCCTATCTGGTGGTAGCTACGGCAGAACCTTTAGCGGTACTGCCAAGGCTGGCGTTGAAACACAATTAAGTTTTAGAGTGGCAGGTATTATTAATAGCGTACATGCAAAAGTAGGTCAAAAGGTGCAAAAAGGTATGCTGATTTCTTCTATGGATCCTTCGGACTATCAGTTGAGCTATGAAGAAGCTGATGCTGCTGTCAAAAATGCTGATGCCCAAGAGAAGCAGACCAAATCAAATTACGAGCGTGTGAGCATTCTATACGAAAATCAAAACACCTCATTAGCTGAATATGAAGCGGCTAAAGCTCAATTTGAATCTGCTAAAGCCAATGAGAAAGCTGCCAAACAAAGAAGAAAACAAGCTAAAGCCCAATTGAGTTACACCCGACTCTATGCTCCTGTATCCGGTATCGTGAATTACGTGTACGTGGAAGAAAACGAAAATGTGGCCACCGGAAATACCATTGTCACATTAAGTTCGGGTGATAATTTGGAAGTCTTGGTGGGAATACCAGAATCTTTTATCGTGAACATAACCCAAGATCAAAAAGTAGCCATATCATTTTCATCCTTGCCCGATACAAAATTTGCAGGAACGGTCTCCGAAATTTCTTATGCTTTAAGCGCAGAAACTGCCATATACCCAGTAACCATAAAAATAAACAGTGCTACCGCCGCCATTAGGCCAGGTATGGCAGCGGATGTCACTTTTGATTTCTCTGAAACACAATCGGAAGCCACCTTAATTGTGGCACCATCCGCCGTCGGGGAGGATCAGAATGGTAATTTTGTATATGTACTCCAGCCGGAAGCCAACGACACCTTTATTGTTCGGAAAACGGCGGTGGGCATTGGCAGCTTAACCGGTGATGGTTTTGAAGTTGCTACCGGTTTGCAAGAAAATGATTTAGTGGCGACTGCAGGCTTACAATCCTTGTTAGACGGAATGAAAGTAAGGCTGTTTTAACGTTCCTCTATGAACCTCACACAATATGCCATTGACAGAAACCGTATTACCTTTTCGCTATTAGGAATGGTGATCATTATGGGCTTGACCTTGTACCAAGGGTTAAGCCGGGACAGTATGCCTCCTTATACTGTGCGTGTAGCCACCATTGTTTCTAGTTTTCCTGGAGCAGGGCCCGATAGAGTAGAGCTTTTGGTTACTGACAAAATTGAAAAGAAGGCACAGGAAATACCTGAAGTGAAAGCCATTACCAGCACCTCTAGAACTGGCCTTTCAATAGTTTCCGTAGAATTAAAATTTGAGGTGGGCCCTGAAAAATTACAAACCGTTTGGGATGAATTGCGTCGTAAGGTTGATGAGATTGACGATTTACCAGAGGGCGTTACTCCACAAGTAAATGACAGCGATATTGGTACAGTTTACGGTATCATGGTAGGATTGCTTAGTGATGGATTTAGTTATGCTGAGATGAAAGTCTATGCTGATGATATCCGTGATGATTTTATTAAGCTGGATGATGCTGCCAAGGTGGAACTTGGAGGAGTGCAAGAAGAGCGCGTATTCGTGGAATATGATGATGCCAGGCTAGCGGAATATGGGATAAGTTCCAGTCAATTACAAAGTATCATAGCCAGCACGAATATTATTAATTCTGGAGGTCAAATTAACCTATTGGAAGAACGGATCATTTTAGAGCCTACGGGAAATTTCAATGAATTGGAAGATCTCAAACGCACCATAGTGCCGGTCGGTGAGGGTGAAGTAATCTATCTGGAGGACATTACCACCATATCCAAAGGGTACATTACTCCTTCGAAGAGCAAAGTTAGAGTCAATGGCATGCCCGCAATTGCCCTGTCCATAAGTCTTAAGGAAGAGGCAAACATAATCAAGCTAGGGGAGCAAGTTGATGTCAACATACAGGAATGGAATAGTGAATTGCCAGTTGGTTTAAAACTTACCCGCCTGGCCTCATTGGATGGTTTTGTACAAGAGAGTATTGATAGCTTTATTGGGAATTTAGTGCAAAGTATTCTGATCGTGTTGCTGGTTATGTTGGTGTTTTTAGGTTTGCGCACCGGTTTGGTAGTAGCCAGCTTGATTCCATTGGTGACTTTGATGACCCTACTACTCATGGGCATGGTAGATATTGGGTTGAATCAAGTCTCTTTAGCCGCGCTTATCATGGCCTTGGGAATGATGGTGGATAATGCCATTGTGGTTTCAGAATCCATAATGGTTAAAATGGAGCAAGGCATAGATCCTAAAAAAGCAGCAATAGATTCCTGCTCAGAATTAGCCGTGCCATTACTAATATCCACACTGACGACTTCAGCAGCCTTTTTGTCTTTTTTCTTAGCCGAATCCATCATGGGAGACATAGTTGGGCCCATCTTTTCTGTAATAAGTATGGCCTTGCTTTCTTCTTGGCTTATTTCGCTTACCGTGATAACGTTATTAGCCTATTACTTCATCAGAGTAAAAAAGAAAGATCCAAAAGCAAAAGTTAAGAAGTTCAGCATAGATTTTTTGTTTGATAAATTAAAAATTTTATACCAAGTATTACTTCTCAAAGTATTGAAAATCAAAGGTATATTCGTTGCAATTGTAATGGCACTATTCGTGTTGTCGATGTTCGGATTTGGGATAGTGCCGTTTATATTTTTTACGGATAGCGAACGGAACCTGATCACCATCGACGTAAATCTACCTTTGGGTACAAAAATTGAAAGTACCGAACAAATTGTCCAGAATATTGAGAAGTATATTGCCGATTCTTTAATACTATCCGACCAGCGTAGCCGGGGAGTAATAGACTGGTCCTCGTTTATTGGGCAAGGCCCTGAATCCTATGACTTAGGGTATTCCCAGGATGAGGCGAATTCCAGTTATGCCCATATGCTGGTGAACACATCTTCTGGAGATGACAATCAGTATGTGATCCAACGATTGGATGATTTTTGTTTTAACAATTTTCCAGAGGCTGACATCAAAGTAAAACGATTGGGCCAAGGTGGTGGTGGCACACCCATTGAAATTAGGGTTTCTGGTACAGAAGCAGAAACATTAATGGCCATATCGGATGAAGTAAAATCAGCGCTAAATAAAATCCCCGGCACTAAAAATGTAAAAGATGATTGGGGCCCTAAGATTAAAAAATTCGTAATTGATATTGACCAAAGTAAAGCACAACGGGCAGGAGTCAGTAACCAGGATATTGCTATTTCCTTAACCACAGTTTTAAGTGGATTTAGGACCGGAGAATTTCGCGAGGACGACAAAACCATACCCATTATGATGCGTGGTGAGGATAGCGAGGAACAAACCTTGGCATCTTTGGAGACTCTTAACATTTATGCTCAAAACTCTGGAATTAGTGTCCCTTTAATTCAAGTAGCCAAGATTGTTCCTCAATGGCAATTCGCTAAGATCAAACGTCGGGATATATATCGAACCATTACCATCCAAAGCTTTTTGAAAGAAGGAGCCAATGCATCTGTAATAATGGGAGGGATGGTACCCTGGCTGGACGAGCAAAATGCCCAATGGCCCGCAAACTATGGCTACGAATTGGGTGGGGACGACGAAAGCACTGCAGAGAATATGGGGGCGGTAATTTCATATTTGCCATTAAGTTTGTTTATCATAATATTACTCTTAATCATTCAGTTCAACTCCTTTAGAAAAACATTTATGGTAGTTGCTACTATTCCATTAGGGGTGATAGGCGTGGTATTGGGGCTTATCCTATTCCGGTCCTATTTTAGCTTTTTCGGGTTTTTGGGCACCATATCGCTGGCTGGAATTGTAATTAACAATGCCATTGTTCTTATAGATCGCATAGAAATTGAACTTAAGGACTATAAACGTAAAGATAATGATGCGGTAGTAGTGGCCGCTTTGCAACGGTTTCGACCTATTATTCTGACCACGTTTACCACTTCGTTGGGATTGATCCCATTATATTTAGGTGGTGGCTTAATGTGGGAACCTTTGGCTATTGCCATTATGATAGGGCTGTTATTTGCTACTGTAATTACATTGCTCTTCATACCCGTGATGTACAGCATTCTATACAAAGTAGATTTTAAAAATTACAAATTCGAAGTAAGGGATTAACCCTGTTTCCATTAGAAAGCTCTCTAAAGGGCACTATGAAATGAAACTATTTCGCAAAGAAAGCTTACAAATAATATTTACGGATATAGTGGTATGGACATTAGCTATGGTGTTTTACATACTGCTGCGATTTACGGCTTTAAATACGGATCCGATGATCACAGTATCAGATCAGTTCAACTTTAAGTTAGTCTTGATATTAACTATTGAAGCCGGTCTTATTTTAGGGCTTGTTTATGGATTGGTTGATGTTTTTTTGGACCAACAGTGGTTAAGAAAACAACCGTTTGGTAAAACACTTTTGATCAAAGGAGCGATTCATTTAGTAATTATCATTTTCATAAGCATAGCTGTAAGACTACGTGCC
>JAJCYK010000090.1 GCA_029262935.1 Cytophagales bacterium
ATAATCAACCGTTTCGATTTGATAGTAAGGTTGTAACCCGGCCGGGTGGGCATGGCGCTTTATTGGAAAATTTGAACACGATAGAAGCTGATCTAATTTTCATCAAGAATGTAGACAATTTGCTTCCTGATGACCTCAAGGCACCCATGGTGTTTTATAAAAAAGTGATTGCTGGTTTGTTACTGAAGCATGTCAAAATCATTCGTAGTTATTTATCCGTGTTAGATACTTTGCCCAGATTGGAAGAGGAATTGGAAGAGGAAATACTGACCTACTTAAAAAAAGCATTGAGCTTTGTTCCGAGCGATGGCTACTTCAAATTAACTAAGGAGGACAAACTTTCTTTTATTCATGGCATTTTGAATCGTCCTTTAAGGGTATGTGGCGTAGTTAAAACGGCAGTACCTACTGGTGGTGGACCCTATTGGGTGGAAGACCAATATGGATCTTACCTGCAACTAGTAGAAGATGCTCAGATTGATTTAAATGATGGTACACAAAGGGCCCTAAGAGAAGAAAGTACTTATGCAAATATTACCGATTTGGTAATTTGCCCTAAAGATTACTTGGGTCAGGCTTTTGACTTAACAAATTTTATTAATAAGGACACTGGGTTTATTTCTCAGAAGAGTTATCATGGTCATAAAATTAAAGCCATAGAATTGCCCGGGTTATGGAACGGCTCCATGGCTTACTGGAATACCTTATTGGTGGAAGTACCGCCTGAAACTTTTGCTCCCGTAAAATCTATATTAGACCTGTTAGATGAAAAGCATTTTGTACATTAATCTTATGCAAACGAAAGTTCTTAGCACGTTACTTATACCGGTAGTGTTTCTGGCAGCTTGTCAACAGCCAAAAGAATCAGAAGCAGGTGTTTCTGATAGTTCACAGGTAATTAATGAAGAAGCTCAAAATCAATCCATTGCTATCGACACGGTTGCGGACATGGCTTGGGTACCTGCAGGTATCTATCAAATGGGTGGCAATAACGATCAGGCAGACCAAGATGAATATCCCAAACATGGTGTGAATATCCCAGGTTTTTGGATGGACTTACATGAAGTCACCAACGCTCAGTTTATGGAATTTACTGAAGCAACCGGCTATGTTACTATTGCCGAAAAACCAATTGATTGGGAAGAAATAAAATCTCAATTGCCTCCTGGCACTCCTAAACCTGCAGATAGTGTCTTGCAACCTGGAGCCTTAGTTTTTGTCCGAACAGACGGTCCAGTACCCATGGATAACGTAAGCCTTTGGTGGGAATGGGTTATAGGCGCCAATTGGAGACATCCTGAAGGACCAGGCAGTAACATAGAAAACCGGATGAACCATCCAGTAGTACAAGTAGCCTGGGATGATGCTGTGGCCTATGCCCAGTGGCTTGGGAAAAGACTTCCTACAGAATCTGAGTGGGAGTGGGCCGCCAGAGGTGGATTGGATGAACCCATTTATCCTTGGGGTAATGATGCTGCTGACAAATCCAGTAATAAAGCTAATTTTTGGCAAGGGTTTTTCCCTTACCAAAATCGTGAGGAAGACGGATTTTTGGGAACGGCACCCGTAAAAAGTTACGCTCCTAATGGCTATGGGTTATTTGACATGGCGGGAAACGTATGGGAATGGTGCTCGGATTGGTATCACTACGACGCATATAAAATGTCCGCCCAAAGTGGCACAGTCATCGACCCAATGGGGCCAGGGAGTTCATTCGATCCTCAAGAGCCTTACACTCCGAAGAAGGTGGTGCGAGGAGGTTCTTATCTTTGTAATGACAGTTATTGCAGTGGATATCGAGTTGCTCGCCGCATGAAGTCCAGCCGTGATTCAGGGCTAAGCCATACAGGGTTTCGTTGTGTTAAGGACGAAACAAATGACTCAAAGCCCTAATGAACAGATAAATATGCAATATTCTACAAAGTTATTAGGGGTATTTACCTAGACGTCACAGATTAACACGCCCTCTTGCAATGCTGCCATTTTATCAGCTCCCGCCGGTATAAATTCTTGCGCTACATAACCGGTATATCCCGTTTCCAAAATGGCCTTCATGATAGCCGGATAATTCAATTCTTGGGAGTCATTAATCTCATTTCTGCCGGGTACTCCCCCAGTATGATAGTGAGCGATATACTGGTGGTAATCTCTGATGGTGGCAATAATATCTCCCTCCATGATTTGCATATGGTAAATGTCGTAAAGTAGCTTAAAATTGGACGAACCAATTTTGTCCACCAAGGTCACGCCCCAAGGAGTAAAGTCACACTGATAGTCAATGTGATTAACTTTACTGTTTAATAATTCCATAATGATATTAATGCCTCGGCTTTCTGCTAACTTCACTAAAGGGTCTAAACCGATGGCACACTGTTCCCATCCCGTTTCATCGTCCATACCTCGGCGATTTCCTGAAAATACAATAACATGTGGTAGGCCTTCGTCTGCTGCGCTGTTTATTAAATTCGTATAATTTTCTTGTAGGTGAGTATGATTATTGGGATCGTTAAATCCGTTCTCAATATTCGCAAAACTATCTGTTGCAACGGCGCAGGTTAAACCCTTACTTTTGGCCAAGTCCCAATCACCAGGTGGTAGCAATTCCACAGACTTTAGTCCCAATGCTTTAGATTGTTCCAAAAAAGACTCTAGCGGTATATCATTATAGCACCACCGGCATACCGAATGATTAATATTTCCTTTCATGGCAACATCGTTTGGTTGATTTTCGTTTTCGTTTTGTGGTTTATCCTGACAACCGTAGTTTAGACCAGCAGTACTGATGGCTGCTGTACCTAGAGCGATCTTTTTTAGGGCTTCGCGCCTGTCTTTATTTTGGCTCATATCCAAATATTGATTTCGTAGGAATTAACATTTAATATCGTGTTTTTATATTATCAATTGAAACTTATCGCGTTGAATCTAATCAAAGGGAATATGACAGCAACCCCCTGGTTTCCGTTTTGGCATAATTTATGGATATTTAAATGCTTATGAAAAGTTCTTGGCTAAATTCTAATTGGTTGTTCACTATGCTATTGCTTGGTAGTATGACGGTATCCGCTTCAGGTCAATTGCAAAGTCGTACCAAAGTGGTGAAACTGATGGGCTCTCGTTTTGAATTGACCGCAGTAGCATCAACGGATACGTTATGTTGGAAAGCCATAGAGGCAGGAATTGCTGAAATACAACGAATAGAAAACTTAATCTCTTCTTGGGATCCCAAATCTCAAACCAGTGCCATAAATCAAGCCGCAGGTATTAGAGCAGTATCAGTAGACACGGAGCTACTCAGCCTAATAGTCAGGGCCAACAAGGTTTCAAAACTTACCAATGGTGCATTCGATATTTCCTATGCTGCCGTAGACAAGCTTTGGAAGTTTGACGGCACTATGGAAAAATTACCCCCGGAATCAATTATTCGCAATTCTGTGAGACTAATAGACTACAGAAGTATAGTCGTAGATACGTTGAAACGTACGGTTTATTTAAAGAAACAGGGTATGAAAATAGGGTTTGGCGCCATTGGTAAAGGGTATGCTGCTA
>JAJCYK010000091.1 GCA_029262935.1 Cytophagales bacterium
TGTTTTTGGTGCATCGAAGCCATATTTCAAAATTTAAAGGGTGTAGAAAAAGTAGTTTCAGGATATACCGGTGGTCAAGTACCAAACCCTACTTACGAACAGGTATGTAACGGAACCACCGGGCATGCAGAAGTAGCCCAAATAACATTTGATCCTCAAACTATCAGTTTTGTTGAACTACTAGAAGTATTTTGGCAAACACATGATCCTACTACCCTGAATAAACAAGGTGCCGATGTTGGTACCCAATACCGTTCGGCTATATTTTATCATAGTGAGGAACAAAAGAATGCGGCAGAAGCCATTAGAGAAACTTTGGATAATGGTACTATCTGGCCCAATCCCATTGTAACCGAAATTAGCCCATTAGAAGAATTTTATCCAGCAGAAGACAATCATCATAATTACTTTAACCAAAATGGCAACCAACCCTATTGCCAATTTGTGGTAAAACCCAAAGTTGATAAATTTAAAAAAGCATTTGGGGACAAGTTGAAATCATAAAGAGGACTATTCTTCGGTGAACTTGTCATATTTATAGTTATACAAGTCTGATTACCAATGAAATGAAAATCATATCAAAATAATTACATTAATAATTGATAAACACCTTTATTTTTTAAACAAAAATTCATAACATTTGTTACGACACTCGGCCAATAATATTATGAGGATGTCGTTTTAGTAGTGAATTTTTAATTTGATCATTTTTTAACATTAAACCAGCAACTATGTTTACGAACAAAGAAGACGAGCGGGTCAGCGAGATTAGCAGTTCAAGTAATACCATCAGCAAAGAAACCTCTATTGAGGGTAACGTGGAAACTTCTGGAAACCTAAGAGTAGAAGGAAAGATCATGGGTAACATAAGGGCTAAATCCAAAGTAGTCTTAGGATCCTCAGCTCGAGTAGAAGGCAAAATATTTGCCCAAAATGCAGATATAGAAGGTACCGTAAAAGGCACCGTCCAATGTGAAGGTTTGCTAACTTTAAAATCTAACGCCAACATTAAAGGTGATATACACACCGGCAAACTAGTAATGGAGTCCGGAGCTCAATTTGACGGAAAATGTAAAATGGGTGCGTTTAAAAACCCCGCTGATCTATCCGTTTCAGCAGAGAAGGCTGTACCTGAAAAAGCACCGGTGTCAAAACCTGCTAGCCAATCTGCTAATGTTGCCAAACCCACATTGACGAATTAAACCTACTACATATCGTTGCTTTGGAATTTAATACTATCTCGAGGTACTAATCATTTATGATTTCAAGACCTCTACTAAGCGATATCTTATCGGCAACTTCCACAGCCACACCGGAACACATTGGTCATTCTAGAGATGGTCGAGAAATAGATGGATTTAAGTTTGGTCAAGGAGAACTGAACGTTAGCTTGATAGCTGGATGCCATGCTGATGAACCTACCGGTACTATTTTCCTTAACCATTTGGTCAAGTTCCTCAACCAGCAAACGAAGGATTCGTTTTTACTAAGTGCTTGCAGTTGGTGGATTGTACCGCAAGTAAACCCAGATGGCGAGTTCAACAATCGGCCCTGGAGTTCTCCAAAGGATGACATCTTCGATTTACCAGAAAATTTACAGTTTGCCCGTAGGGAATTGCCTGGTGATGACATCGAATTTGGATTTCCATTGCCCCCCCATATTCCATCATTACGGCGAGAAAATCAAGCGGTGTATGACTTCTGGAAAACCGCTATTAACCCTTTTCATCTCCATGTATCACTACATGGTATGCGCACCGCGTATGGTCCTTGGTTTCTAATTGATAAAGACTTTTCCTCCGAATCCCAAGAGTTGATGCACCAGTGCAAAAAAGAAGTACAGGCATTGAACTACCTGTTACACGATGTAGATAGGAAAGGTGAAAAAGGCTTTTATAGACTCTCTGAAGGTTTTGGCACCCGACCAGACAGCGCTGCCATGCGGGATTATTTCGAAAACGATCCGCAAATGGCCCAAAAATTTCATGCAAGTTCCATGGAAAGTATTCGGAGCCTTGGAGATCCTTGCTTAACCTTGGTCACTGAGATGCCTTTGTTTGTGATTCCCCGAATTAACCATGATTTACAATGGCCTGACCCTACATTGGTCGCTTGGAGTAAACAGCTGCAACACTGGCAGTTATTACTAGCAAAAAAACAGATTACAGCTAGGGAAGTAAGGCAAATAGCTCACGCTAAAGGTTTGCAGGCCATGCCTTTGACTGATCAAATGCATTTGCAATGGACCTTGATTTGGGCTGGAATTGAACAACAGCTTAAACACTTACAGCTAAGTTCTTAGTTTGATTTAAGAAAAAAAATTATCTTGTTGAAGGCCAATACTATATAGATGTTTTCTTTAATAAATAAAATAGCAGTCATTACGGGGGGATCAAGTGGAATTGGAACCAGTATTGGCCGTACGCTTAAACAACAAGGTGCTACAGTGGTCAATTTTGATAGGTCTCCTTATGAAGAATTTGACACAATCGAAGTTGACATATCAAAACAGTCCGAGGTTCTTGCGGCCTCAAAAACTGTCATTGAAAAACATGCCAGAATAGACATTCTGATTAACAATGCCGGCATATCTTTTATAGGCAACTTGGAAAGCACTAGTGAGGAAGACCTTGATAAGTTATTCGAAGTTAATGTGAAAGGAGCTTATAATTGCATGTATGCAATCATTGGTCAAATGAAGCAACAAAATCATGGGGTAATCCTAAACATGTGTTCTATTGCAGCAACTTTAGGACTAGCCGACCGATTTGCCTACTCCGCAAGTAAAGGTGCTATTCGGGCCATGACATTTGCAATGGCCAAGGACTATTTAAAATTCAACATACGGTGCAATTGTATTTCACCAGCTAGGGTACACACACCCTTTGTGGAAGATTATTTACGGGTAAATTATCCAGGTCAAGAAAAGGAGATGTTTGAGCAGCTTTCTCAAACACAGCCTATAGGCCGAATGGGGACTCCGAATGAGATTGCAGCTTTGGCCTTGTACTTATGCTCTGATGAAGCCGGATTTATAACGGGTACGGATTATCCGATTGACGGGGGTTTTATTAAATTAAACACATAAATAAAACATATGAAATTAATTCGATTTGGAGAAGTAGGAGATGAAATTCCGGGATATCTTGACGATTCAGGTAACCGCAGGGACCTATCAGCCTTTGGGGAGGATTTTAATGAGCCATTCTTTGAAAGTAATGGAATTGAAAGACTTCAATTGTGGCTTCAAGAAAATGATGAAGCACTGCCTCTGGTAGATGCTCATACCCGGTGGGCGCCGCCAGTGGCCCGCCCTAGTAAAATTGTATGTGTAGGGTTGAATTATTCCGATCATGCTAAGGAAAGTGGTATGGATATACCCAGCGAGCCCGTTTTATTCTTTAAATCTTCTACAGCGATTACC
This sequence comes from Cytophagales bacterium, assembly GCA_029262935.1. Classification (GTDB taxonomy): domain Bacteria; phylum Bacteroidota; class Bacteroidia; order Cytophagales; family Cyclobacteriaceae; genus JAJCYK01. The sequence continues at coordinate 3,425 of JAJCYK010000091.1, forward strand.
GGACCTTTCGATCCTTTAATTATGCCGCCTAATAGTGAAAAAACGGACTGGGAGGTTGAGTTAGCGGTAGTCATCAGCCAAAAAGCTTCCTTTGTTCCTGAATCCGAAGCCATGGATAGTGTCGGAGGTTACTGTATTATGCACGATGTTAGCGAACGAGCTTATCAACTAGAAGGTACTGGGCAGTGGGTAAAAGGAAAAAGTTGCGATAGTTTTGCTCCTTTGGGTCCGTTTCTAGCCACTATCGACGAAATAGAGGACCCGCATACATTGGACTTGTGGCTTACGGTAAATGAAGAAACCAAACAACAGGGTAATACTTCTCGCTTGATATTCAACATTCCCTTTTTGATTTCTTATATCAGTAAACACATGACTTTATTGCCTGGAGATATCATAAGTACTGGTACTCCCCCAGGGGTCGGACTGGGATTTGATCCCCCACAATTTTTGCAAGATGGAGATGTGGTTGAATTGGGAATAACGCAACTAGGAACCAGCAAACAGGTAGTTAAAGCCTCTTAAATTCGTTCGATATCTGACTTGGTAAAATCGTTCGGACTTTCGTCCCCGGTATTTACGGTACTTGACGGTTCGAAAAGAAGCAATTCCACTTCCTCGGGCGCTACGGGCCTATGCTCAATTCCGCGCGGCACCACGATCATTTCCCCGGGGTGCAGGGTGACCGTTTTATCTCTAAATTCTATATTGAGCACCCCTTTTTGAACCCAAAACAATTCATCTTCATGTTCGTGATGGTGCCAAACAAAATCACCTTTTATTTTCGCAATGCGTACCTCTTGACCATTGAGACTAGCTATTATCCGTGGGTTCCAATGGTCTGAGAATTGAGCATATTTCTCTGCGAGATTAATCTTTTCCATGCCAATAATCAATTTAATAAGCGTTAAGCAAATGTGACTAAATCAGTAATGGTAAATTTACACTTCTTGGGGGACTTTTTGGAGTCGGTAGATGTTTTCCAACTATTGGTTGATATTATAAGTTGGCATTCAAACATAATCCCCTTAGAATCGTTTAATGATTGATCTTAAACTTCTTGCATGAAGCAAACGGTACTTCCATTTCTTATTTTAATCTTGGCTTTTTGGACTATATCCGTTAATGCTCAAGATAACGTTACTATATCAGGTTTCTTAAAGGATGCTGCTGATGGGGAATCCCTGATAGGAGCTACGGTATATATTCCACAATTGAATGCCGGAACGGTTACCAATGTCTATGGATTTTACAGTGTCACACTACCACCTGGAAGCTATCAAGTAGAATTCAGATATATCGGGTATCAAATAACTTCGAAGAATGTTGATTTAAACACGGATCAACGATTGGATATAGAGTTACTTGGAGAGGATCGAATACTGGAAGAGATCGTTATCACAGATGAACCAGAAGATGTAAACGTTTCAGGTATCCAGATGGGTACTCACAGCTTAAATATCAAGACCATACAAAGTTTACCAGCATTCATGGGCGAAGTAGACGTATTAAAAAGCATTCAATTTCTTCCCGGAGTAAGTACCGTAGGAGAAGGGGCTTCAGGGTTTAATGTTAGAGGAGGAGGGAGCGGTCAAAACCTGGTGTTGCTGGATGAAGCTCCCGTTTACAATTCCTCCCATATGCTGGGCTTCTTCTCTGTTTTCAATCCAGACGCCGTAAAAGATGTACAACTGATTAAAGGCGGGATACCTGCCAGATACGGTGGTAGAATTGCTTCTATATTGGACATTCGAATGAAAGAAGGAAACAGTAAAAAACTAGCAGGCAGTGGGGGAGTGGGTTCCATTTTTAGCCGGTTTTCCATTGAAGGTCCCATCGTAAAAGACAAAGCCTCTTTTATCGTGGCGGGTCGCAGGTCCTATGCCGATGTGGTGGCTAAAGCGTTCACCAATGCCTTGGAGGACGGTGCTGCCTTAAATTTTTATGACCTTACTTTGAAAACCAACTACAATATTGACAAGCACAACCGTTTGTTTCTCTCCGGATATTTTGGAA
>JAJCYK010000092.1 GCA_029262935.1 Cytophagales bacterium
AAAGATAATAACAGCAGTTCTTGTTTTGACGGTAGGTTTATTTTTTACTGCTCAAGCACAATCGGCTACCCCAAGGGCAAATGTCAAGCAAGTAAATCAGCATGCGAGAATTGCCCATGGCAAAGCCAATGGCGAACTTACTCCTACTGAGGCCAGAGCATTGAAAATGGAACAGCGTCATATTAGGAGAGTAAAACGTCGGGCTAAGGCTGACGGTACTGTAACTATAGATGAGAGGGCAAAGATAAATCGTAAGCAGCGTCGTGCCAACCGCCATATCAGGCGTCAAAAGCATGATGAGCAAAAACGATACTAGTTTAGGTAATAGTAGGTTGAAAAGCGGAGAGCTATTAAGCTTTCCGCTTTCTTTATTTTAAAGCAGTGCTGTCTGCTTCGTCAAAATCAAAAAATTCTTCCTCGTTCAATTCTTGAGTTTTATTTGATTCTCCCTTATTGCGTATGGCATCTCGGATTTCCCATTTTTCCTCTCTCAAGTCTTCCTTGATCTTGGACTTAACCGCGGTTTTGTCGTATGCAATTCGATAGTCTTTGGTCGTGCCTAGAATCTTTAAATAAAGATTGGTATTAAGACCGTCGTCCTCCAGTGCTCCATAAGCGGCATCCTTATCTTTTTTGTAACCCTTCAATGGTACTTTTAATCTGTAATCGATATTTTGATCAAAACTATGGGTCCCATTGACATGTATGGTGGAAACGTTTGATTGCACCACCATGTTTGGTACATAAATCATACGGTTTTCAATGTGTACGTCATTCTTCAAATCTGCAAATGTCAAATTCGCCAGACTGCGACGCTCCACAAAAGAGGATAGTTTTTGTAAGGGGCCAAAATCATTAAGCTCTCCATTTTCAATAATCAAACCGGCGTCTACTACCAGGTCTTTAGATTTAAAACGCAAGAGATTGTCAAAGGCCATATAGGTATCAATTTCAGCGAACGCCTGGCCCTTTAAGTGCTTATCTTCTAAAAAGTCCTGGCTAAAGTTTTCAAAGACATAGAATAGGCTGTCAATATGAATACCATCATAACTTGATCTCGTCCGTACTGTAATGTGATCTTTTTTCTTACCGTTAACTTCCCCGTTCATGGTAATCTTGCCTCCAATAGTATTTACAGATAAGTTGTTCCCATGGGCTATTTGTTGCGCGATTAGAAGCTGGCCACTAAGTTGATGTCCTCTAAACCTACGGAACTTGAGTTGATCTATAAGACAGTTAAAAGTCAACTTTAACCTGGGGCTTATTTCAAAGGATGTATAGGACTGGTTTCCCACTACAGTAACATCCGGTGCTTTAACGTTACCCGTTAGTAATTCGTCCAAATCAATGTTCTTTGCTTTCAAGTCGGCCTCTATACCGATGGCTTGGTTTTTTGAAAAGAGGAAAGCAATTATATTTCGAAACAGCCCATTGATCAAAAAATCGCTATTGCCAATGCGGCCGCGAAAATCACTTATGGCCAAGTCACGACCATTAAAAAGAAAATGCCCTTCGAAATCTTCAAAGGGAAGGGTATTCTTGCTAAGACTGAAATCCAGGTCCCTAACAGATACTTCACCAGAAGTCTTAAAATTATCTACCGCCTTATTTGATTTCAAATAGTGCACAGGCCCCTCAAAAGCAATGTCCAATGACATCATACCACTGGCTTCAGAAACTTTGCCAGGAGGCAGAAACTTCTGCCAGGAATTTAAGTCTAAAGTGCCTTTGAAATCTCCACTAATGTAATAGTCCTTTAGGTTTTTGATAGTTAAGTTTCCTCTAAACTCCTGAGATTCCATTACCCCGCTTATGTCCGACAATGACAACACCGCCGTGGATAAGTTACTGGCATTTGAACTATGATAGTTGCCCTTTAGATTCACTCTTTGAACGCCTTTCTTATAATCGGGGTGAAAAAAAGAAGCCTGATTAGAACCAAAATCTATATTGATTTCTGGGCTGTGACCAGATCCAACTAAACCGTTCAGTCGGGATTTAAAATAGACATCACCTTTACTTTTATATATTCGGTAAGGTGCTGCAAGTTCTTCGGGTAATAAAGAAAGCAGTGTTTGTACATCCGTGTTTTTACCGTTAATCGACAAGTCCATGGCGCTGGAATCTGTTCCCTGGTACCAACCAGCGATTTCAAAAAGCGAGTTGTTTACGGAAATATCTGTATCACCAAAATTCCACAGTTTTTCTTCATTTTGATAAGAAAAAGTGGACAACAGTGCCATTTTCTTATTTTCTAAAAACCATCTGTCTTGGATTCTAAAGAATTTAGAAGTTACATTTCCGTTTAATTTTATGTCGTACAACCCTTGGGCAGAAGACAAGGAGGCTTCAATGTCATGTAATTGCAATTGATATTCTTGATCTCTTCTTAAATCTAAATAAGTAAGGGACACATCCTCCAACACGATCTTCTCCAAGCTAAATCCTACACGCTGCTTATTTCTAGTGGTGTCTTTATTAATTATTGTGTAATTATTATCTCCCAGTTCTGTATTGACTAGAAAGAGGCGACCCTGTTCCATATGGATTTGGTCTACTTCCCAGTTACCGCGAAAAATGTCCCATGCATTAAAGGTAAAGTAGATGTTTTCGGCGACCCCCAAGGTATCTGTGTCCCCAGGGAGGCTGCCGTCAATGACAACGTCTCGTAAGGCGATGGATATGTGTGGAAATTTTTCCCACCAGCTTACCTCAATGGCCTGAGTTTGGATTGGCGTGGCAATTTTCTTATTTGCTTCAACCAGGAATCGATCAATAAGTTGGTCGCCATAGATATAAGATAGCACAGCCACAACCCCACTAAAAAGTAGTAGTATTAGTCCTAGAAGCAGGAATGTTTTTTTTATCCAGCGCACGGCTTTCATGCCATCACAAATTTATTAAATAGAAAATGGAATAGGTGTGTTTTCAAAAAATCTTTCACCGGGCACAATACATGATAATAATGTCCTAAAAGCTCCATTTAGTATGTTAAGTGTTAAGTCTTTTTGTGAGGCTGATCTCTCAACAACACAAATTAATTAACCTTATCATAACCTTGTTGTAATCATGGAGTAACCTTAAATGGTTTACTTGGCATATACATAAATCCACTTTTATGGCAAGCTTTGTTAAGCGCAAAATTCTAATTATTGATGATGATCAGGACATCCTAGACTTGCTAGAATACAATTTAATAAAAGAAGGGTATCAGGTAAAAGCGCTATCTGATAGCCGGCACGCACTTCAAGTGGCTATTGACTTTTTGCCTGATTTGGTGTTACTGGACATTATGATGCCGCATTTTGACGGTATTGAAGTTTGTCGTCAAA
>JAJCYK010000093.1 GCA_029262935.1 Cytophagales bacterium
AAAGCGAAATCATGAAAAAATTCACAATAGCCGCAATGGCAGTAATGGTGTTAGCAAGTTTCAGTTTAAATGCGGCTGATCCTGATAGTAAAGAATTAAAAGTACAAATTTTATCGAAAGCCGATCAAACGTTTAGAGTAATTTACGAAGCGGAAGAAAAATCTGAAGTTAGGGTAAACATTTACGATGCTAAAAGTAACCGCATATTCTCGGATAAGATCAGCCAAACCGATGGCTTCAGCAAACCATATAATTTTAAAAATCTACCACAAGGAAAGTATACCTTTGAAATAATCTCCAACGGGGTTAAGAGCAAGGAAGTAGTTGACAACCGTGTGAAAGCCACGAAACCTACCATGAAAGCTCTGGTGTATCGCACAGCAACATCAGGAAAATTTCAACTAATGGTAATGTCTAATAATATGGACCCCGTTAATATTATGATTTATGATCACAACGATCAGGTAGTACACGAAGAGCATGTGGATTCTTCGGAGAATTTTGGTAAAGTTTACGATTTAAATAGTATTAGAAGTAACGCAGCTCGCTTCGTAGTAACCTCTAACCAGCAGGTAATTAAAGATCAAAGTTTCGATTGGTAATAAAGAACCTAAACGTTTCTACACATATACCCTGGCAGGATTGATCACTCAATCCTGCCAGGTCATTTAATTAAGCTTTTTAAAGTATCACTTTAGTGATCCAACCAAGATTGGAAATATTTTCCGTCATCCAGTTTAAGAGCTTGTTCCGTTACTTGCAATGGCCTGAAAGTGTCAATCATAACGGCCAATTCCTCTGTTTTTGTTTGACCAATGCTTTGCTCATAGGTTCCAGGATGCGGCCCATGGGGTATGCCTCCGGGATGTAGTGTAATATAACCTCTCTCGATATCATTGCGACTCATGAAGTCTCCATTAACGTAATACAACACCTCATCCGAGTCAATGTTGCTATGATTGTATGGTGCAGGAATAGATTGAGGATGATAGTCATACAACCGAGGACAGAAGCTGCACACGACAAAGGCGGAAGTTTCAAAGGTCTGATGGACAGGTGGTGGTTGATGAACCCGCCCAGTAATGGGTTCAAAGTTGTGAATAGAAAACCCGTAAGGGTAGTTATAACCGTCCCAGCCTACTACATCAAAAGGATGAGAGGTGTAAACCAGTTCGTGTAAATGTCCTTGTTTTTTAATTTTCATCAAGAATTCACCCTTTTCGTCATGAGTTTCTAAATCCTGAGGCAATTTATAATCTCGTTCACAAAATGGAGAGTGTTCTAATAACTGCCCAAACCAATTGCGGTATCTTTTCGGAGTATAAATGGGGTGAAAGGATTCGGCATATAACAGGCGGTTGTGGGGGGAATCAAATTCGATTTGATAAATCATTCCACGAGGTATAATTAAGTAGTCACCATATTCAAAGGGTATGTTACCTAAAAGAGTTCTTAAAGTCCCCGAGCCTTCGTGGACAAAAAGCAACTCATCTGCATCAGCATTTTTATAGAAGTAATCCGTCATGGATTTCTTAGGAGCAGCGAGACCCACATAGATGTCAGAATTTATTAGCAGATCTTGCCTGCTATCCAAAAAATCGTCTTCCGGAGTAACTTCAAAACCTTTTAACAGTCTGGCTTTGATGTTTTTTGCCACAGCCACTTTTGGAGTTACATCTCGTGCAGTGGAGATTTCTTTTACCATGGTGGGCCGGTTGATTTGATACAGCAAAGAGGACATACCATCGAACCCGACTGTACCGAAAAGTTGCTCGTAATAAAGGGCGCCATCTGGTTTCTTATATATTGTATGACGCTTGGGAGGCACTTTGCCTAGAGTGTGGTATATTGGCATCTTTGAGAGTTTTATTGCTCTTCAAATATAGAAATCTATTGAACAATCATCAGGTTCTCCTGTGGAATTATTAACGGAACCGTCATTAACATTGGTCCGGTCTTTGGCCTGGTGGCAATGGTTATTAGCACTTCTAGCGGTAATTGTTAGCGGTGTCTCAAAAGCGGGATTAAAGGGTATGGCTGTGGTGGTTGTAACCCTGTTTGCTCTTGTTTTTGGAGGAAAAGCCTCTACTGGAATTTTGGTTCCCTTATTGATAGTAGCAGATATACTCGCAGTACGTTACTACCATCGTCATGCGCAAGCAAAACATTTAAAGAAAGTACTACCCTGGGTGCTTGTGGGCATCATTTTGGGAGTTTGGCTGGGAAAAGACTTGTCAGAGGAAATATTCAAACAAGTGATGGCTGTGATCATATTAATTAGCCTCGGTGTGTTGTACTTGTTCAGCAACAAAAAAGATACCTCTATTCCCGAACACTGGGCCTTTGCCGGAGCCATGGGGTTAGTAGCTGGATTTGCTACCATGGTAGGAAATTTGGCAGGTGCTTTTGTAACTATATATTTCTTAGCTATGCGCATGCCGAAGAATAACTTCATAGGTACTGCTGCCTGGTTGTTCCTGATTATTAACGTGTTTAAAGTCCCTTTCCACATATTTGTATGGAAAACCATGTCATGGGAAACTTTGAGCTTGAACTTGATCTTGTTTCCAGGAATACTTCTTGGTTTCTATTTGGGTGTTAAACTTATAAAGAACCTTCAAGAGCAACATTATCGAAAGCTTATTATAGTTTTAACAGCCTTAGGTGCATTGGCCATCTTCTTAAGGTAAATCCACGGGGGCCTGCTCGTACTGCTCAAGTATCGGCAATATTACATCTTTCTTGTCTTGATAGGATTTCATGTTTTTTAGAATTTCGTGTAGCAGTTGAATGGCTTCTAAAATATGCGGCCCTTTATTTAGCATGACACACTCAGCTCGTTGCCCCATAGAAGCATCGGTAATCTCTGCTCGAGAAGGGATACCCTTTTTTGCCAAGTTCTCCAAAACCTGTGTGGCCCAGACATCGGGAATGTGTGCAGCTTCACAAATTCGCATGATTTCTTCTTGCAAGCTTCCTAAATTCTCCCAACCGCATTCTATGGCTAGATCTCCTCTGGCTATCATCACACCAATAGGAAAAGTTTGCATGGCCATCATTAGAATTTCCATAAGGTTATTGAAACCCCGACGTGTTTCAATCTTTAGAATGATTCCAATTTTGTCCTTTACTTCATAATGGTCCAAAACCTCTAATAGATCTTTTACATCTTGTGCACAATTAACAAAGGAGAAGTTGACCACATCTGCATGAGCTGTTACAAATTCCAAATCTTGACGGTCTTTTTCAGTAAGACCGCTAAGTGTTAAGGCGCTGTCAGGGAAATTGATGCCTTTGTCACTTCGTAATTTTTGTGTGGTAAGGCCCCCGGTAGTTATTTCTACTTGCATCACTTCCCTATCGACTTGTTTAATCAAACCACCAATTTTTCCATCATCAAAAAATACCCGATGACCTTCTTCAACATCTTTAAAAACGTCGGCATTGGTACAGCCGATATGTGCAGGTTTTAACAATTTACCCTCTTCATTTAAGGTGGCGTTGTGACCAATTTCCAAATTTGCCTGGACCAAAAGCAAGTCTCCCTGTTGCAATCTTAATTGTCCTTCCATGGGACTTAGAGCCCCAAAAGCAAAAGTCTCCTCATGCAATTGAAAAGGCAGTTTGCTTCGTATGTAGGCAGTGCTTTCTAGGGTTCCAGTCACCAAGTTATCAGATACTTCAACTATCGTTATAGCCCTTTTTTTGTTCCTGGTATCTTTAAACACCAAACGATCTCCTACCTGCATGGTGCCTAGCACCGCCCGATCTACGGGAAGTGTGTTTTCACTAGCACGATAAGACTCTAAGGGTACCAGACGAATGACTAAAGGCGCTGTGACTGCTCCTAGCTCGTTTTTAATAGGCTTTAGGCGAAGAACTGAATGCCCGGACTGGATGGATCCGGTACGTATTTTGGGGCCACCCAGGTCCATGCTAATCTTGACTTTTCGTTTTAATAGATGAGACGCTTCTTTTACATTGGCTATCATTTTCTCCCAAGTGCCCGCGTCATCGTGAGCACAGTTTATACGCGCGGTATCCATACCAGCGGCTACCAAATCTTCCACTAAAGTGACGTTAGTGGCGGCCTCGCTAGGCAGAGTAACCATTATACGCACCATACGACCCAAGGAACGCTTGCCCAACAAAGCTTTGGAATGTTTATTTAACCTTTTGGTACCCTCTTTTATGCTTAATTCAAATTGATCGGGGACCTCCAATATCCCATTTTCGTAACCACCAAGATATGCATTAGTGTACTTTAAGCTTGACAAAACATGCCGTTCAGCTTTGGCCAATCTTGATAATCCGAAGTTTCTGAGGTTTTTTTGAAGGTACCTCAAATCATGTCGTCTCAGGGCCTTATAGTGCAACAAATTCCGGGCGCTGGCTATGTATTGCGGATGTATTAATTTCAATTGATGCTCATGGGCTTTTTCAAGCAGTCCCGCTTCATCAATAATTTTTTGAATTTTCTGGCGTAATTGAGCGGCCTTTTTTTGGGAGTTATCCATAGAGAGTAATTTAATGCTAATTACGCATTATGATACTAAAGACGGTAATTCACAAGAGATAAAAACATACAAATGACATTAGCTTAACGCTCTGGGAATTCAGCATGAGCAGGGGAGTGCAAGGGTTTGATATTAGTTGGCGAAGGCTTCTCCAAAAAACAGATGGCAGGAGATAAAGGCCAAAACGGATAATACGATTCCTATCATGAATATGTTAAATGAGATTCGCAGGAAACGGAATTTTCTATCTAGCGCTTTACCCAGATGGTAGGTATCTCTGGAGATGCTGTGATACAGATCATCACCACTATTCATTAGCTCGGAGACTTTACTTACATATTCTTGCTCGTCAAGTTGCTGATAGTTACCATAAAACAAAACATTGGTGGCGCTATCAACACTCTGACTGGTTCCATGATTGAGCTCTGGACGAGTAGCAAAAATGGCATAAATAATGGATGCAACGTTGGTCACCAACATCATTACTACGGGTACGGCAAGATGGGGGTCTTCAGCAATTTTATTCATTACCGTTCCGATTATAATAGATAGGATTATAGCGTTTATAGATATCATAATGTTGGATTTACTATCCACCATTGTGTTTAAAGTATAATGATTTTTAGAAATGAGTCGAAAAAATGTCTCCACACCTTTTTCGGCGCGCGGTTCTATTTTGGCCAGCTTCTTTTGGAGATCTTTTAGTTTGTCCTTATCAATGCCTAAATCCCCGGCTAATTGGTTCGCTTCTTCTTTGGATAATTTCATTACACAATTTATGTTGCTTTTCTGAAATAAAGTCAATCTTTCCATGATCTATGTATTGGTTAATACAGTAGATGAGTAACAGTTGTCTGATATTCCGGCATTTAAGATTGTTCTAAGTGCTTAAATCAAGCGACTTAACTGCAATCGAAGCACTATAGCAAAATGATGATAGTATTGCAGAGTTCTTCATTGTTCAGTTCAGATGCTAGGTTTGGGCCCGATCATTGTTAATTCGACTTCTATTAGCTAATTTTCATTTGGCATATGAGCAAATATTGGATAATTGGACTTTTTTGGAGCACTTCTTTGTGGGGGCAAGATGGGTTGCAATTTTCTAATTTATCCGTCATGGATGGCTTGTCTCAGGCTACAATTTTATCCTTGGAGCAGGATAGAATGGGCTTTATCTGGGTAGGTACTGCGGATGGCTTAAATCGATACGATGGTTATGAGTTTATGACCTTCCGCCATGATCCTGATAACCCTCATGGGATTAGCGATAATGAAATCATGGCTTTGCACGATTCCGGAAACCATCTTTGGATCGGAAATGCCAATGGCTTGGACCGTTTTGATAAGTCCAGTAACCAATGTGCTCATTTTAGCAATGACCCTACACAGGGTAACCTCAGTGACAATTATGTGACGAGCATTTTCGAAGACGACCTGGGGAGAGTATGGATAGGTACTGCCAATGGACTTAATATGTATAACGAGGATGGCGATTTTAAGACCACTTTACCATCGAATTTTGGTTTTGACCTTCATGCAAACATCATTCGAGAAGTGACTTCAACGGGCCCCCAAGATTATTACCTGGCTACTGATGGGGGGCTATTACATTTTGATCCTACTCAGAACAAAGTAAAGGCTGTATATCTAGATGATTTTACATCTGCAGCAGCTCAAAAAATCTCCGTTGTATTTAAAGACCAGCAAAATTACTTATGGGTAGGTAGCCCCGAAGGCCTGTTAAAGCTGGATAAAAATCATAAAGTCTTGGCGCATTATCATAAAAATGCTTCTCTAGCATTCAAATTGAGTGATAACCAGGTTAATGACATGGTTCAAACTAAAGCAGGTTCAATTTGGGTAGGTACGGGTAACGGATTAAATAGTATTGAGCCACAGGTTGTTACTCACTATCTTAGCGATAGTCAGAATCCCTACAGTTTGAGTAACAACTTCATTCATACCATTATGGAAGATTCTCAGGGGATACTATGGGTGGGTACCGATAGTGGATTAAATCAGTTTAATCCTATGGCCTATCAATTTAACTCATCTAAGGTTACAAAGAGCCAGGATAATGATCTAATCAACAATAAAACATGGGCTATTTTAGAAGAGCCCTCAGGTGAGGTGTGGGTGGGCACTCAAGCAGGCCTTTATCATACCCGGCGTCAGCATGGCGAATTACCTCCGTTTGAAAAAGCAGATGGTGTACTGGCACCTTTGGCGGAAACTTGTATCAAAGCGATAATTAAAGATAGCTTGCAAGCTTATTGGATTGGTACAGAGCAAGGGCTATACCGCTATGCAGGAGACCATCTGGACAAAATTATTTCAGGTGATGGCAACAAAAACCTAACCGACAACTATATAAATGTACTAATAGCGCACAACGATCTCGTCTGGGCCGGTACCCCCAACGGATTGAATAGTATCAACCTAAAAACGCATGAAGTACGTCAATTTAAGTTTGCCCAAACAGGCAAAAACTCTCTAAGTCGAAATGCCATCCGGGCCCTACATATGACTTCAGACCGCATGTTGTGGATTGGCACAGAAGGAGGTTTGATCAGGTTA
>JAJCYK010000094.1 GCA_029262935.1 Cytophagales bacterium
TCTCCTCTTTGAACTATACGATGTGTACACCAGTACATACTCTCCACTTCCAGAAAAGGCTCAGCAGAAAGAAGAGCTGCCAACTTTTGATCGCTTTTATGCCTGGGGTCAAGTGTTACTAAAGGATTTTGATGAAGTAGATCGCTACCTGGTAGATGCTGACAGGCTCTATAGGAACCTTCAGGATCTAAAGGACCTAGAAGCACATTATGCAGATAATGAGGAAGTGTTGTTTGCTTTAAAGCGATTTAATGAAATGATGGGTCAGGACGAAACCCAATTAATGACCAACTTTTCAAATCAATGGACCCGGGTAAGCAGGTCCTATCATGCTTTTAAAAAGCATTTGGAATCCAAAAACCTGCGTTACAGTGGTCAACTTTACCGGGACGTAGCGGAAAAACTTCAAGCAGGCAGCCTTGACCTACCTTATGAAAAAATCGTCTTTGCGGGGTTCAATGCCCTTTCTAAAGCTGAAGAAGTCATATTCAGTAGTTTGATGAAACAAGGAAAGTGCCTGATCTACTGGGACGCCGATCGTTGGTATTTAGATAATGAAAAAGACGAAGCAGGCAAATTTCTTAGGCACTACTACAAACGTTGGCGACCTTCAGAGACCAGTAAGTGGGTAATTACAGATTTGTTACAGGACCAAAAAGAACTGCGCCTAATTGGTGGGGTTCAATCCATGGGCCAGGCACAGGTTGCCGGCCAATTGCTTCAAGAGATTCCTCAATCTGCCCATAAAAGTTGTGCCGTGGTATTGGCGGATGAAAATTTGCTATTCCCAATGCTATATGCTTTGCCATCCAATATCGAAAAGCTGAACGTTACCATGGGTTTTCCATTGAAAAACAGCCTTTGGTTTCGGCTTGCTCAGGCTTACTTACATTTTCAAATGCAGATAAAAGGAAGAGGGGCAAAAGTGTATTTTGAAATAACCTCTTTTAAGAACCTGTTGGCAAACTCACTCCTGCAGCAGGGAACCAGCTCTAGTATTTCTCATTTACAACGAAAGATGCGCTTCTCACGAAGTAAATGGGTATTGGGACAATCAATCTTAGAGGAAGAGTTACCTACACTACTGAAGCAAGTTTTCACTCCTCAAACAGGAGTGGTTGACTTGTTAAGTAACCTTAGATCATTGCTAGTTACGTTGTATCATCGTTTGCGCTTGGATAAAGAACAGGCACCGGTGGAATCAGAGTTTGCCTATCACAGTATCAAACAGTTACAACAGTTGGAGCAAAGGTTGTCAGAGCATAGTCAGCAAATGGAACCGAAAACCCTGACCCGGCTGGTGGCTGAAGCCTTTCAACAGGCTAAAGTACCATTTTCAGGAGAGCCTATAGGAGGCGTGCAATTGATGGGGTTTTTAGAGACCAGGGCTTTGGACTTTGAAGATTTGACCATTCTCTCAGTAAACGAGGGCAAATTGCCCAAAGGACAGCAATTTGGCACTTATATACCCTTTGCTATGCGAAAAGCCTTTAAGATGCCTACGTTTGAAGAACAGGATGCTATTTATTCTTACCATTTTAAAAGAGTATTACAGAGAGCCAAGCGAGTAAATATTCTTTATAACACAGAGGTTGCCATAGATGGCTCAGGCGAAAAAAGTCGGTTTCTTTGGCAACTACTACAAGCCCAAGGTTCTCAATCTCTGGATGAGAGTATTTACCAAATGCCCATGCTTGGGTCCGCAATAAATGCCCTATTAGAAGTGCCTAAAACGACAGCGTTGCTGGCTCAAATGGAAAACCAATTAGTGCCAGAAGATAGCCAAGGGAAACCTCTATCTGCCACCGCCATCCGTCACTATTTGGACTGTAGCTTACGGTTTTATTTCCGATACGTCTTAAAGTTACCCGAGAGGGAGAAAGTTCAAACAGAGCTGGACGCTAGAGATTTTGGAAATATCGTTCACAATGCATTAGAAAAGTTGTACCAACCCTGGAAAGGACAAGCATTGACGGTTGATGACCTAAAGAAAATCGTAGCTTCGGAAGCTGTAATGGAGGTGGTTAAAACATCTTTTCAGGAGTACTATAACAAAGCTGTACCTACAGTTTTAGAAGGTAAAGACGTATTGCATGAACAAATTGTGCAAAAGCTCTTAATAAAGGTCTTGCAAAATGATATGAGAAATGCACCGTTCAAGTTGATAGGAACGGAAGAGAAAATTGCCCATAGTATCACTTTAAAGAGGGGCCGCAAGCTGCGACTAGAAGGAACCCTGGATCGGGTCCACGAGTCTCAAGGTATGTTAAGCATTATCGATTACAAAACCGGTAAGGCAGACATGATTCGCATTTATGGCGATCAATTCCCTACCAAAGGGGAACAGTATGTAAGCACACATTTTGAAGAACCTCGCTTCAAATCTGGGTTTCAAGGTTTGTTCTATGGCTACCTTTCGTGGAAAAACAGCCCTCAGGAAAGAGTAAGAATCGGGGTGTATCCTTTGAAAAAAGTTAATGACGGGGTGCAATGGCTAAACGGAGGGAGAGCCATTCCGGCGGCGGGTTTTGACACATTTGAAAAACTGTTGATGGAAGCGCTTGATTCCTTATTTGACCATCAGCAGCCTTTCAAACAAACATCAGATACCGATCGTTGCCGGTATTGCGCGTATAAAGATATTTGTCAAAGATAACTAAATGAACAGCAGCTTTGCGGTGATGAGATGGAGCAAGTTTTGTAAACCTAAATGAAAGCTGAAGTTATGTACATTTGGGGAAATTGTGGAACAGCATTACTGTAGTTGCTAAAAGCTGCTTGATACATAAAATGAAAGCCTTATACAATCGCATAGGAGGTAGTTATGATCAAACTAGGAAATCAGACCCTTTTTTAGTAGAAAGATTGGTCTATCATTTAAAGCCGACGGTTGACGAAGCCTATTTGGACATAGGATGTGGAACAGGCAACTACACATCAGCCTTATGTGAGAAAGGAGGGAAGTGGACAGGGGTAGACGTCTCTTCAGAAATGCTGAGACAAGCCCGTCAAAAATCCCCACAAGTTGCATGGGTCATGGCATCGGTAAGCCAGTTGCCTTTTACAGATGCTAAATTCGCCGGTGGTATCGCCACCTTAACCATACACCATTGGCCAGATCTGGCTCTAGGATTTCAGGAGTTGGCCCGAGTTTTAAAGGGAGATTTAGTTTTATTTACTTCGTTTCCAAAACAAATGCAACGTTATTGGCTTAATCACTATTTTCCGATAATGATGGAACGATCATTATCTCAAATGCCCACTAGCAAGAGTTTGGATCATGCTATTCAAAAGGCTGGCTGGAGCGTAAAATTTGAAGAGAAATATTTTATTAAAGAGGATTTAAAGGACAGGTTCTTATTTTCAGGGAAACATCAGCCTTCTTTTTATTTGGACCCTACTAATAGAGATGGAATCTCATCATTTAGGAATCTTTGCCCTGAAGAAGAACTGAATCAAGGATTGAAGGAGTTAGAAAGAGATCTGCAATCGGGGGATTTCAATCATGTTCAAGAGCAATACGATAACGACCAAGGGGACTATATGTTTATAAAGGCGGGCATTAGATGAGTAGGGTTGTTACTACTTTATTATTTTCTGATAAACCGTAGCCCTTTGATTATCGTTTATACTTTTGTTTAAAAGAACTACGTATTTTGATTACATAATTACCGGATCAACCAGTTGGTGAATACAAATTACAGTGACCTGCAAATTACTACCGGTTTGGCTTCCGGCGATCGGAAAATATACGAGTTTGTATTTCGCAAGTACTATATTCCTCTATGTCGATTTTGCCTAAAATTCGTACGAGTTGAAGAGGTATCAGAGGAAGTGGTACAAGAGGTCTTTGTCTACATATGGGAGAGAAGAGCCGCTATTGAATTTACATCAAGCTTACAAGCGTATTTATACGCCGCAGTAAAAAACCGATCAATCAACTACATTCGATCCCAAGTAACTAGAGAACAACACCTAGCTGCATATACAGAGCGACAGGACCTTGTTGTGTCCCCGAAACAGGACCATGTCGATAGAGAAGAATTAATAATTTTGGTTAGGCAAGCTATTGATTCCCTGCCGGATAAATGCAAACACATTTTTAGTTTAAGCCGGGATGCAGGTCTAACTTATCAAGAAATTGCCCATGAACTGGGTATTTCCCCCAAAACGGTGGAAGCCCAAATGAGCATTGCACTAAAAAAATTGCGATCTTTTGTCGGGGCCCACAAAGACTTAATTTTATTTTGGACCTTAGTAATTTGCCTACTATGAAAAATAATAATTAATTTTTTGTCACCTTTTAGGGGTATCATGTAAACGACTTGACATATAGGTAGAGTAACTGTCACTATGAATGATTTGGATACTATAATTGCAAAATATTTGGATAACTCCTGTTCCGAGGAGGAGTCTGCGGAATTGCAAAAATGGTTGCAAGATTCAAGTGAAAATGCCCTGCATTTTGAAAAAATCAAGGCAGTTTGGCAAATGTCAGTGTTAGATGCAGAAGCATTTGAACCCAACCTGGAAAAGGCTTGGAATCAAGTAAATCAACAAACAATCAAGGAGCCTGTTCACAAAACAAAAGTGCTGTCAATAAACCCTCGTTGGTGGCGTTATGCAGCAGCCATACTAGTCACTGGATTAATCGGGTGGGGAGGCTTTAGCCTGTTCAAGAGCTCGAATTTATCAGATGCCAAGCAAATTGTGGTACAAACGAAACTGGAAAAGAACACGGTGGTTGATTTGCCAGATGGCAGTCAGGTGTGGTTGAGCGCGAATAGTACATTACGATACCCAGAAGAGTTTTCAAAAGATGCTCGAAGCGTCGAATTGCAAGGGGTGGCCTATTTTGAGGTGTTGAAAAATAGCGAAAACCCCTTTTCAGTTAAAACGGAAGAAACAATAACTACCGTAGTTGGAACGGCCTTTAATGTAAGAGCTTTGGCTGAAGACAGCCTGGTGGCGGTTACAGTAACCTCTGGGAAAGTGCATTTTGGTTCTCAACAAGATCAGCCTGCCAGAGTGTCTTTAAATCCAGGTGACCAAGGTACTTATTACAAGGAAAACCTGCTTGTGGAAAAGTCAACGAGCCAAGATTTGAATTTTCTGGCTTGGAAGACAGGTAAGTTAATTTTCAAAAATACTCCGTTACCTGAAGTGATTACAGCGATAAATCGTCATTATCAAAGCAATGTTGTTTTAGGAAATCCAGCCCTAAACACGTGCCAGATTACTTCAACATTTGATAATAAAAGCTTGGACGAAATACTAGATGTCCTTACGGTAATCTTTAACGGTAAGGTTACTTACCAGCAAGATGCCATCTCCATTAGTGGTAGCGGATGTTTATGAGGAAAAGTTGTTTTAAAACCTTTTGGTATGCTTAAAATAGAGGTCACAGTACTGCTACTCGTATTTTGGGCAATACCGGGAATTTCTCAAAACCAAGTACTGCTAAAGAATGTCGAATTAACCATTCAAGTAGGCACGATCCAAGAGTTGTTGGTAGATCTTGAAAAACAAGGTAAGGTCAACTTATCGTACAGTCAAAATCATCTTTCCTCTGAAAATGAAATTCGCATTCCGGTAGGCAAAATTACTATCAAGGAAGCTTTGGAAACCATTTTAGTAAATACGGAACTTACCTATTTGATAAGGGGCGATCTTATCATTATAAAAAAAAAGCCTACCCCAAGAACTAATAGACACACCATAAGTGGTACCATCAAAGAGGCTTCATCCGGAGAAACCCTGATCGGGGCTCAGGTTTTAGTTAAAGGTCAACGGTACGGCACGAACGCAAATGCCTATGGCTTTTACTCTTTAAGCTTACCGGCAGGTCGCTATGTATTGGATTACTCCTATTTGGGATTTAAAAACATGTCCATAGAAGTTGATTTAAGTAAAAATCAACGCTTCAATGTGGAATTACAAGATTCATTACTGGTATTAACTGAATTGGAGGTTTTGGCAGAGCCCGATAAAAATGTTACCAGTACCGAAATGGGTACACATCAATTGAGTCCAAATACCTTAACGGGCATTCCTTTCTTATTTGGTGAAAAGGATGTGGTCAGTAGCATAAGGCTGTTGCCAGGAGTAACCACTGTAGGAGATGGGGTGTCTGGCTTCAATGTACGAGGCGGGGGCATTGACCAGAATTTGCTGCTTC
>JAJCYK010000095.1 GCA_029262935.1 Cytophagales bacterium
CAGCTTTGCTGTTCCCTTATAATGTACAGACCCCTCTCCCAGTGAAGTGACTTTCATGGAGCCATTAGCGTTTAGACGCAGATCACTTTCACCAAAGATAGTTGTACTTACTTTTTCTCCCTTAAAATCAGAAGCGCGCACTTCATTTTCACCATAACATCGATAATGCTGTTCTTCTGCATAACCTCCTCCAATATCTAAAGTGTTCTCCCCATATAAATTGGCCCGAAAACTAGTTGCTTTTATGGAAGCAAAAAAGGCATCCCCATCCCCATAAAGTTTTAACTTAAATTCCTTGGAAACTATAGGGTCCTGAGCGGTTACCATCTCTGAGCCCCTTACCTCAAGGCTTTTAATATCCCGATAAGTTACGTACGCCTTTACGTTGGCATGCTTATAGATGCTTTCCTTATAGTTCCAACCCTGATCTCGGTCCTTTTGCTGCTTAGGGGTAATCTTGGCTTTGTCCAGATACAGATGCAACGTATTTCCGTCAATTTCAGTGTTGAGTTTGTCTTCTGAGATGTTAGAATACTCCCATCGAACTTGTTCGTGGTCTCCTTTCACTAAGATCAACTCTATATGCGGGCTAACCAGTATCTTGCTAAATGATTTTACAGCTTCAGTAGTTTCCTGAGCAGCAGTGCTGAGGGTCAGGAGGACAAACAGCCCGGAAAATGCAGTTTTAAGTAGGTTATTCATGGTTCTAGTGTCTGTTATTGGCATTATTATTGGCGTTACTTGCTATTAGGATGCCTCAAACGGAAAATTGGTTGCATCTCACTAAAAAAAAACGTAAAAAGATCGATAACAGTCTGTATTATTTTACTAAATTTTAATCCGATTATTTGTTACATTTGTTATTCCTCATTAAGGAATTGAAAAACATACTACCATATCGTATTAAATCCTTATTCCTACTAGGTCTCTTTTTGTTTGCCCTGACCGCACAAGGTGTGCATCAGTTAGAAACCCCTGCTACGGACTTAGTAGACTGTAATATTTCTGATAAACATTTTCACAGTGATCCTGACAATCATAGCTGTGAGCTTTGTGATTATCAAATAACGTACTGGGTAGGTACTTGGCTCAACCCGCAGCCCTGGCCTCGAGACGTGGTGGTTATCACTTTGTCTACTCAAGACGCACCATCGCTAAGGAGCGTTCTATCCTACCCCCTACGCGGTCCCCCTACTCGATAACGTTTACCTATACTTCTAAATTAAGCCTTCCACCGGTAGACGTACGGCACCATTTTTTAATCTGCCCAGATGAGCAGAATTTATTTATTTTCTCTGTACTTATTTGTTTGGAGTCCTCTAGCTGCACAGCAACCAGACTCTTGTAATTTTGCGCTTACAGGCTCAGTTATTGACGAACATGATCAAAGTCGATTGGCCTATGCCACCGTATTTGTTAAGGAATTAAATCGAGGTGTAGTTGCTGATAGTTTGGGTCTTTACTTCATTGATAAGTTATGCCCAGGATCGTATACAATAACTGTTAGTCATGTTAGTTGTGAACCTAATACCCTTTCTTTTGATGTCAGGGGCAGCGCCAACAAAGATCTGTTTCTGGAGCATCATATTGAAGCTTTGCAAAATTTAACCATTGAAGGACTCAAGTTGAATGATCGGTTAAGTTCGGCTCCTTCCGAAAGATTAGACATCACTGTTTTGGAGCGTCACTCCGGTAACTCCCTCGGAGATGCTTTACAGGAAATAACCGGCATATCTGCCCTGAAAACAGGAAGAACTTTAGTTAAACCCATTATACAAGGGATGTATGGCAGTCGTATTTTAATAATAAATCAAGGTGTGCGGTTGCAAGACATGGAATGGGGGGAGGAACATGCACCCAACGTAGACATCAATTCTGCCTCCGGTTTGACATTAGTAAAAGGTGCTTCTGCCCTGCGGTATGGAGGTGATGCCATTGGAGGAACTATTATAATTGAGCCCAGCTCCTTTTTAAGCGACACCTTGTATGGCAAAACATCCGTTCAAGCACAATCCAATGGAAGAGGTGGAGCGTTTAACAGCGAACTATACCTTAGTGGCAAAACCGGTTGGTTTACTAAAGTACAAGCATCTCTAAAACGATTTGGTGACTTCAAGGCACCTGACTATCATTTAACGAACACCGGCTCCTTAGTAACAGGGGTATCTCTAAATGCCGGTAACCATAAAAAAGCTCAGGGGTTTGATCTTTTTTATTCTTTCTTTGATGCAGATGTAGCTATTATGCGTGCCTCACATATCGGGAATATTGATGATTTAATTCAGGCCATAAACAGTCAACAGCCCTTGGTAATTAGTGACTTTAGCTATCGAATAGATCAGCCCAAGCAGGAGGTCACGCATCATTTGGCACGCATTAAGTACTACCGAAGTCTGAGCAAAGCGACTGATCTGGAAGTGCAATACGACTTTCAGCACAATCAAAGGTTTGAATTTGATATTAGAGTGGGAGACGACAAAACAAAGGCTGCTCTGGATTTGGAACTAATTACCCACACCGTAAGTGGAAGTACTAAGCTTAATAAGACGAGCAATGTACCACTAGAGGTGGGTGTCATGTATCGAAACCAAGTTAATTTTGCCAATCCAGATACTGGTATAAGACGATTAATTCCTGACTATAATCGAAATGAGCTAGCGGGTTTTGTGACAGGGACCTACCATCTATCAGATCACCTGAAACTAGACGGAGGTCTTCGTTATGATTTCGTACGAATCGACGCGAAAAAGTTTTATCAAACCTCTCGATGGTTAGAAAGAGGGTATGACCAGGATTTTGGAGAAACTGTGTTGATGGAAATAGGCAGCCAGATATTGGTGAACCCAATCTTTGATTTTCACAGTTTTTCTGGCACCATAGGAGCCAATTATTATTGGGGCAACAATGCTGAACTGCGTATTAACTATGCTTTAGCGCAACGAGCTCCTAATCCTTCCGAGTTATTCAGTGACGGATTGCACCAAAGTGCCTCGCGCATTGAACTGGGTGATTTGAGAATAGCCCAGGAAACTTCTCATAAAATAGGAGCTACTATTAAAAACCAAAAGGGCAGGTGGTACTGGGAATTATCACCATACTTTACATTGTTAAATAACTATATTCTCCTGGAGCCTGATGGGGTGGAACAAACGATAAGAGGAGCCTTCCCAGTATGGGTGTATCGACCTTCAGATGTGATAATAATGGGGTTAGATGCCCGAACTTCTTTTACCTGGAACCACCATTGGGTTTCTGATCATAGAATTTCTTACATCTACGGTCAAGACACACAATTGGGTCGTGCGTTGATTAACATCCCTGCATCTAATCTTAAAAATAAAGTCACGTTTCAGAGGCTCGAATGGTACGGACTAAGACTAAGCTTGGAAAGTAGCATTCATTTTAAACAAAGTCGTTTTCCCAATAATAACTTTCAAGCTTTTTTACCTGTAGCCAATAC
Source organism: Cytophagales bacterium (assembly GCA_029262935.1). GTDB lineage: Bacteria > Bacteroidota > Bacteroidia > Cytophagales > Cyclobacteriaceae > JAJCYK01. The sequence continues at coordinate 3,461 of JAJCYK010000095.1, forward strand.
GTTTACGGAGGTTGACATTAGCAACACACCCCGGGGTTATCATTTGATTAACCTAATAAGTACTATGGAATTACCGGTATTTGGCCTTGCAGGCACCACCTTTGGATTCTCTATTAATAATTTAACCAACACTAAATATCGAGACTATTTGAACCGATTAAGGTTTTTTGGAGATGAAGTAGGAAGAAGCTATCAACTTTCAATTAAAGTAACTTACTAAAGCGTTTATATTATGAAAAAGTCATTAAACATTATTTTTTTGATAGGCTCCTTGGGGCTTATGTCCGCTTGCGGTTCTGATGAAAATCCTTTACCTATAGTTGAAGAAGAGTTAATAACTACTCTGATTGTAACATTAACACCAGCAGTGGGTCCCACGATAACGCTCCAATCACAAGATTTGGACGGTGATGGCCCCAATGCCCCCATAGTAACTGTATCTGGAGCTTTAAAAGCCACTGAGTTTTATGACGGAGCGATAACATTTCTCAATGAAAGCGTAACACCAGTAGAAGATATTACCTTAGAAATTCAGGATGAAGATGAGGCGCATCAAGTTTTTTATCAGGCTGGTGGAAATGCGCAAATGTCCGTAACTTATGGCGACCAAGATGCCAATGGTAATCCGATTGGATTAGTATTTAGTTTATCTACAGGTTTGGCCAGTAGCGGTACTTTACTGATAACTTTACGACATGAACCAGATAAAAATGGTGTGAATGTTGACAACGGTGACATCACCAATGCAGGCGGAGAAACAGATATAGCTCAATCCTTTTCTATAGACATATTGTAAGTTAAGTCTGACATATTGTTTGCTAAGTCTCACTAACCTGCTTGGTCGTAGGCTTCTTGTAGCCAGCACAATAGTTCTTCATCAATTTCTGGAAGGCTGCCAAGACGCACTCTGTGTGTACACATCGAACCAAAAGGTCCGGAGCCTTCCAATCGGGATGTTGTTGGTTTGTTTTTTAGTTTAAGGCCTAGGTCCATTCTAGTTTTAGTAGCGGGTTTGATTAAAACAAACTG
>JAJCYK010000096.1 GCA_029262935.1 Cytophagales bacterium
TATTGTTGCCTAATTTTGTTTCATCATCGTCTAAGAAGGCTACATTATCAACTCCATTTAAATTCTTAAGATTGGCGGTATAAAGCTTAGCAGCCTGACCTGTTCCTATTACTATTATGTTCTTCGCTGGCTTAAGAGTACTCAGCTTATGATTATTCATAATAATGTATCGGAAAATCAATCGACCGGAAAATGTAATGAAGATTCCCAATAGTGTGAACCCAATGAGGAACGCTTTAAAGTCTTCAGATATGGTATAGTTTAGGAATAAAAAGGAAAACAAAACTACAGCAATGGCAGAAAACACAAATGACTTAGATATTAAATACAATTGTTTCACTCTGGAAACCATCACGTCATGTTTGTAGAGATTGCTGATTCCGAATGCTATTAGTACTAGAAATACCACACTAGCATAAAATACTACTCTATCTATATTAATAGAAAGAAATTGAGAGGAGCCTATTAGACCTTTTACTAGTTTGTCACTAGTGAATTCATAAGTCAATAACAATACCAACGTAAGTGAAAATAAATCAAACGCTAGAATTGGAAAGTACCTTCTGATGTTGTGGAAATACCTGCTTTTCTTCACAGGTTGCGTAGAAGCTGGATACTCAAAGGAAGAATTCCCTTGTTTTTCCAAAACTTCCTGCTGCTCCAAAACAGCCCCTAAATCCTTGTAATCGTATTTTTTTTCCATCGAACTATTCAAAAAATCAATATATTAATAAATAATCTAGAAATATTGATATCTTAACACGACATAAATATAACAAAACATTTATCAAATATGAATTAAAAAAGAAATAAATTTTTGTTATTTATATTGCTCAAACACAAATTAATATTAGAATAATCAAGTAAAGTTGTCATGTTTATATAATATTCTAATAAAAAACTGTCTTTTATAAAGATTTCTTATCTTTGGGTATTAATGTAAACGGAGGTATAAAGGTAACCTTCACCTTAGGGATTTTTTTAACTTATGTACTTTCATCCGCCCGATTATGAGAGATAATTTTTAAAATGGAGATAACTTCGCACCTTAGCCAGGGAATTTTTAAATCAGCACGCATAACAAAATGAGGGAGCTTATACTTAATTGCCCAGTCGATAACTTAACCATGGTGGAAACCATGGATAAGGTCGCCTTAGCTATCGAGGCTCAGCAGCAAATTCACCATGTAGTGGTTAACGCCGCGAAGTTAGTCAACATGCAATCTGACGAACAACTTAAAGAGGCAGTAACGGCTTGTGATATTATTAATGCGGATGGGCAAGCGGTGGTATGGGCTTCTAGAATATTGAAGTCACCTTTGAAAGAACGGGTAGCAGGGGTTGATCTCATGCAAAACCTGGTGCACTTTGCTCATCAAAAAAATTACCGCATATTCTTTCTGGGAGCAAAGGAAGAAGTTGTAAGTAAAGTGGTAGCCATTTACAGTGAAAAATACACACCAGATATAATAGCCGGGTATCGCAAAGGTTATTTTAATAGCGACGAAGAAACTGAAATTGCCCAAAGCATTACCAATAGTGGTGCAAATATCTTGTTCGTGGCTATATCATCTCCTAAGAAAGAAATATTTTTGAATCGATATAAGGATATTTTAGGACCTGTGAATTTCATAATGGGAGTGGGGGGTAGCTTTGATGTAGTGTCAGGTAAGGTACAACGGGCTCCCTTATGGATGCAGCGAACGGGGTTGGAGTGGTTCTATCGAGTATTACAAGAACCTGGACGCATGTGGAAAAGGTACTTAGTTACAAACTCCTTGTTTATCTGGATGGTTTGTAAAGCAAAAATCAATCAAATCTTTAGTGGCAAAAAAAAGTAAATGAAAAAAAAGAACATACTTGTTGTTGTAGGAACTCGTCCTAACTTCATTAAAGTCACCCAATTCAAAAGGGTAGCAGAGCAGTATCCTGAGCTGGACATCAAAATTGTACATACCGGACAACACTATGATGCAAAAATGGCTGATGTGTTTTTCCAGCAATTTAAGTTAGAACCGGATTTTTTCTTAAATATTAAACCTTCTTCGCCCTCGCATCAAATGGCTGAAATCATGCAGAGCCTGGAGCGGCTCATCCTGGATGAATACCAGCCAGATATGATCATCGTCCCAGGTGATGTTAATTCCACGTTCGCTGCGGCATTAGCTGCAAATAAAATGAATATCCCGTTAGGACACTTAGAAAGTGGCCTGAGGAGCTTTGACCGAAGCATGCCGGAAGAAATTAATAGGCTCCTGACCGATGAAATTACAGATGCCTTTTTTGTGACGGAGCAAAGTGGCATTGATAACTTGGCTAATGAGAAAAAACCTTCAGAAAAGGTTCATTTCGTTGGTAATACTATGATCGATACACTGGTAGCGTTTGATCAAGACATCAGAAAGTCAGATATTCTTGAACAGTTACAATTAGTAAACAAGCCTTATGCTTTAATGACCATGCATAGGCCCGCTACTGTGGATAATGAGGAAGGCTTGGTAAAACTTATTGATTTAATTGGGGAAGTTACTAAACGTTTTCATCTGGTATTCCCCATTCATCCAAGAACGATCAATCGATTAAAACAGTTTAATCTCGAAAAGGCTATCGAAGCAAATAAGAGATTAATCCTTTGTGAACCTATGGGGTATTTTTCGTTTCAAAAATTAGTTTTGGACGCCAAGGTAATATTAACGGATAGTGGTGGAATTCAAGAAGAATCTACCTTTAGAATGATACCCTGTTTAACCTTAAGGCCCAATACGGAACGACCCTCTACCACTACCATAGGCTCCAATACTCTAGTAACCTTTGATCCAAAGATCATACTTGATTACTTGGACCAAATGGACCAAGGAACTTACAAACAGGGCGCCATTCCACCCCTATGGGATGGTAAGGCAACTGATCGGGTTATGGAAATCATCGCCTCTCAAGTAAAATAGACCTGCTAGTGAATGGTTATGGTGTAGCTTAGGGTGAAGGATTTACTGGTTTTTAACTTTGAATAAATTACTTCGCAAGGCTCTTTTATTTCAAAAGCTGTGGAATACCAACCTAAATTCGGATTCTCTTGTCCTCGAACGAGGGATACGGGAAGATCAGAGGGCAATTGGATGCGTACCTTCCTAGTATCCGGTGCCCTCAATTCATACAAGTTATCACCAATATGCTCCACAATAATCCCAGGTCCTATGTGCCAAGGAATTTCAAAAACATGATCCTTTGCATCTGAGATTTCAAGCTCATCAGTAATAAGAAAC
>JAJCYK010000097.1 GCA_029262935.1 Cytophagales bacterium
AGCCTTACACTATCAGGCGAAGACATTTGCCAGCATATGGATGGAGCACTTAGAAGATGGTACCTTTGAAATTCATGAGTTACCCAACATGGCTCAATTGTCTTCAGTTAATGACATCTTAGTTGGGGATTATAATGAAGACGGTATTAAAGATCTCTTACTAGCAGGAAATCTTTACACCTCGGAAATAGAAACACCTCGTAATGATGCTTCCGTAGGGTTGTTGCTTACCGGTACCACAGAAAAGAGGTTTATTCCGGTTCCTGCCAACCAAAGCGGTCTATTTCTGCCTTATGACGTTAAAAAGATCGTGCCGCTCAATTCCTCTAGAGGAAACCTCTTACTATTTGGTGTAAATAATGGACCCGTACGCTCCTACCAGGTTACTCAGCCGGGAAGCAAATTGTAACTAGATTTTTTGTAACACCTGAGGCATATCAGGCAGTTCCATACGCTGTCCATTGTTGGCGGCAGATTCGTAAATCTTGTTCATGATATAAACATCTCGCAAACCCATTTCGCCAGGTGTTATTATTTCAGTATTATCCAATACGTTGCGAGTAAATGCATCCATGTGCTGCGCTTGTTGGTTCACCGCTTGGATCACCATGGGTCCGTCTGTAGTAATGCCTGCCAGGTCGTTGTAAACGTAAGCAGGGCTTAGCTCAAAAAAACCTCGCTCAGCTTTAGCTTTAAGATATTGGTAATTCTCTTCATAACTAGTCTTGTATGTTGCAGTTAGCCCTGACGGAAAGTTCATCTCCCATTCTAAGGACCCTTCTACTTCTGGCCAATCTTCTTTGTTTAGAGTAGTTTCTATGGCTGTCAGTGAGACCGGAAGTTCTCCTAAAGTGTATATAGACCCTTGTAGCGCGTAAATTCCCACGTCCATTAAAGGGCCACCACCCGCCATAGCTTTTTTAGCCCTCCACTGGTCCAGGTTACCCATTTTAAAACCAAAAATGGCATCCATTTCTGTGACTTTTCCGTAAACCTGTTTTTGTCCTAGCCGCATCATTTCTAAGTTAAACGGGTCGTAGTGTAAGCGGTAGCCAATGGCCAATTTTACATCAGCTTCATTGCAGGCATTAATCATTTGTTGGCATTCATCCACAGAAAGCGCCATGGGCTTTTCGCACATAACATGTTTATGAGCCTGTGCTGCCCGTATGCTGTATTCTGCATGCATGGAGTTTGGCAATACGATATATATGATGTCAATAGCTTCATTTTCGGCGATAGTATCGTAGTTATCATAGTTGTAAATGTTCTCCGATGGGATATTATATTTCTCCTGCCATATCTTTTCCTTTTCTTTGGTTCCAGTCACGATTCCCGCCAGGTAACAGTGCTCTGTTTCTAATAAAGCCGGTGCGAGTTGATTGGTGGCGTAATTACCTAACCCTACCAAGGCTATTCCAAGTTTCTTTTTCTTTGTCTGTTTTGAAGAGTCGTCCAATCCAGCGGCAGTCTTTTCACTGGATTCCGAACCGGAGCAACCAATCACACCCAAACTAAACGCTCCCATTCCCAAAGTACTGGTTTTTATAAATTTTCTACGGGAGGGTTGGGGCCAGGTATTAGGATTCTTCTTCATAATATCATCTAAGAGTTCAGAACTCAATATAATGAATAATGATTACGCTGATAATAGGATTAAGATCTTATTGGTTTTATTCTAGAAGACTTGGTATATTAACTTGATCTATCTTAGGTCGATAGTCCTAAACCAAAACTAAATTTCTATGAAGCCTATCATTTACCCATGTTTATTGTTGATGCTCGTTTACAGTATCATGCCGCTTTATAGCCAAGATATCTCCAAAGAAGAAATGATCTTCCTCACAGAAAAATGGCAAGGAGAACGGTTCGAAGATGGAAGGCCCAAAGTTGCGGATGGAATTTTGGCCAGGATGAAAAATGTAAGCATTGAAGAGGCCTGGGGGGTATTAAGAGGAGAAGGATATCACAATCAATTTGAAGGAAATTGGGAAATGCTTCATTTGGATCAACCCATTGTAGGTAGGGCTTTAACGGCCCAATATATGCCGAACCGACCTGACATGGGAGATCAGATCAAAGATCGGGGCCTTAAAAAAGGTCGCATTGGTAACACTAATAGTTGGCCTATTGACATGTTATCCATGGGAGATGTATATGTAGCAGATGGATTTGGTAAGATCATTGACGGTACACTTATTGGTGACAACTTAGGTAACTCCATTTATGCAAAGTCAGGCAACGGGGTGGTCTTTAATGCAAGCTCTCGGGATTTGGAAGGACTTGGCAAAATACCAGGTTTTAATGCTTTTGTGAAAGGATGGGATCCCTCCTATTTACAGGAAGTTATGCTTACAGGATTAAATGTTCCCATCCGAATAGGTAAAGCCTCAGTAATGCCAGGGGACGTAGTACTAGCCAAGCGAGAAGGTGTAATATTTATTCCAGCACATCTGGCTGAAAAAGTAGTGGTTACTGCAGAAGTGGTCATGTTAAGAGATCGGTTTGGTATTCAACGACTCAAAGAGGGAACTTATACACCAGGTCAAATTGATAGCCGCTGGTCCGATGTAATTGAAAAAGATTTTTCACAATGGTTGAGAGATCATATTGATGATTTACCTGTGTCCAAAGCTCAAATACAGGAATTACTTAAAAACAGAACCTGGTAATTCTGCTTTAACTAATGGACAGCCGCCCATCTAATAATCGACGAAAATTTCTGAAACAGACGGCATTAATTTCGGGAGGTATTATAACTACCGCCAATTCAGTATTTTCTAACATCGCCCCTGCCAAAAACCCCCTGCCACAATGGAAAGGGTTTAACCTTTTGGATTTTTTCTCACCAGACCCCCGAAAATCCCGACCACAAAGTAAAGAGCAGTACTTCAAATGGATGTCCGAATGGGGCTTCGATTTTGTACGAATCCCCATGGCTTATCCCTCCTATTTGAAATTCGATCGCGATGAGAACATCACCATTAAACGTGTAAGAAAAATAAACCATCGTGCCACTGATAGAATTGAAGAATTGGTGTACCTGGCACACAAATACAACCTGCATGTAAGTTTGAATTTACATAGGGCTCCAGGCTTCTGTGTGAATGCTGGGTTTCACGAACCTTACAATTTATGGAAAGACGAAGAAGCCTTAGAGGATTTTGCCTACCATTGGAAATTCTGGGCTAAAAGGTTCAAGAATACTTCTCGAAAAAAAATAAGTTTCGATCTACTCAATGAGCCTTGCATGCGAGAAGATATGAATGATCAACATTCAAAAAGAGGTTCTGTTCCTGGAGAGCTGTACAGGAAAATGGCCTTACGTGCCGCAGCTGCTATACGATCTCAAAATCCAGATCACTTGATTATTGCGGACGGGAATAATGTGGGTAAAGAAGTTATTCCGGAAATTGTTGATTTGGACATTGCGCAAAGTTGTAGGGGCTATAATCCCGGTATTATATCGCATTATAAAGCACCTTGGGTATTTAAAGAAGTCGACAACTTACCAGAACCTAAATGGCCAGGGCAAGTTGGCACCCAGTATTTAAGTAAGGCCATGTTAGAAGAAATGTACCAACCTTGGGTGGAACTAATTAAACAAGGTGTTGGTGTACACTGTGGCGAATGCGGATGTTGGAATAAAACACCCCATGAGGTATTTCTAGCCTGGTTTGGGGATGTCTTAAGTATTCTTTCTTCTCATGGAATCGGTTTTGCTCTTTGGGAGTTCAGAGGTAGCTTTGGTTTACTTGATTCGGGGCGGGAGGATGTAGACTATGAGGATTGGTACGGTCATAAACTTGATCGTAAGCTATTGACATTATTAACAAGTCAATAATTAGAATAGTGGTACTCAAGTCTAAGAGGATCTAGCTCCAAAGTCGGTCCCAGGACCGATCTTTATCCCATTCAGAAGTAGGTGCAAAGTATTTTTTATGCTCCGGATCAAGATGTTGCTTCACTACATCATCATTGAGTTCAACCCCTAATCCAGGACTTTCTGGTACTGGAGCAAAACCCTTATCAATCATCGTATGTTTAACAGATACTAGATCTTCCCAGTAGTCGAGATCAACAGAATGATGTTCTAGTGCCATGAAATTCTGAGTGGCGGCGGCACAGTGAACATTTGCCATGAAAGAGACGGGAGTTCCAGCAAAATGCATCGCCATGGCTATACCTTTTTCTTCCGCGTAATCTCCGATTTTCTTTGTTTCTAACAACCCTCCTGAAGTTGCTAAGTCCGGGTGCACAATATCTACCGCTTGGTTATCGATTAACTTAATAAATTCCTCCTTCAAGTAAATATCTTCACCTGTTGTAGTAGGTGTTTCTATGGCGGTGGTAATCTGGCGCCAATGGTCTGTGAATTTCCAAGGAATGAGGTCCTCCAGCCAAGCCAATCGATAAGGCTCTACTGCTCTACCCAGTCGTATGGCGTTGTTATGATCAAAATGTCCATAGTGATCGGATGCCAGCGGTACTTCATAACCTATTTTCTCTCTAACCTTGGCTACT
>JAJCYK010000098.1 GCA_029262935.1 Cytophagales bacterium
CAAAAATGGAAACGTCGGTATGCTTAGATTTCGCATGTGATGTCTTTTGCTGATTGATTTCTTTCGCAATACTTTGATACTTTTTTTCCTGTCTAATTAACAAAAATCCCCCAAGTCCCATGATAGGGATTATGCCTACCATAAAAGTACCGTATACCATACTTGGGAAAAGGTTCCACTGGATAAATCCAAAGACTACCAGGCGGGCAAAAATAAAGTTTGCGAAACTAACGAAGATCATAATGCCGAGGTTGTTAATTACCCATTTTCCTAAAGTCCATCGTTCTCGAAATCCAGTACGAAAAAGTATTTGACCTACTGTTATTCTATAAACAAAGGCTCCTAGAAAGGTCATAGAACCAAAACCCAGACAGATTAGAAATTTGTTGGATTCCAGTGAGGAAATACCAAAGGGTCCAAAGATGTATAGAAACAAGGCGATAAAGACACTGACGCTAAGGAGGATTTTAAAGTACTCTAACCTATTCTCTTCTTCTTGAAACGGCCTGCCAAATATTTGTGCTATTTTATGAGTAAGATTCATTGTCTAAAAAGCTTCTAAATTGTTTTATTAATAGTACAACAGCTGGTTGTGATGGGTTGTAACATCGTGCTTAATCCAATAATGGCATTTATCGTTTCTATGATAATCAATATACGGAGCTTTTAAATAAAATGTCAAATTCATGCACTTTGGTTCGGAAGCAGCCATCCAACACGTTCTAAGTGAATGTTTAGCTAGTTCTATTTAAACTGTACTCTTCCTCAAATAAAAAATCAGTCACAATTTAATGCGACTGATTTTTCTCTTAGTCAACGAATACTATTTAAATCTGTATTAAGTCATCTCGCCGTTTTTTAGCCATTGTGCGCAATCTGCCCCTAGTTTTTCTACGGCCATTTTTTCATATTTCATAGACTCTTCTTCCGACAAAACGTCCCGCCATCTCCCATTTTGTCCTTTATGAATAAACGTTTGGGCTCCGCCTTCCCAGAACATACCACCTAGAGGCACACTTTTGGCAGCATTGGCTTTCATATAGTCAAAGCTGCAATGTTTGAGAATCAAATCCCACTTCGATTCATCTATAGGAATATCTAAAAATTTTGCGATCCTTCTTATTTCACCTCCCATATCTTTTTTAAGGGCGGAAAAATGCACCAACAACAGATTAGGCAGCTGACGTATGTTCCACCATGAGGACACATTGTCCCAAATGGACCACCAAGGGTACCCATCTTTTTCTAGCCAGTTATGATAGTATTCTCGAATAGAATCAACAGGCTTTTCCATCGGAGGGCCTACTAAACCTGGAGTATTATTTAAGGCATTGTACCATTCTTCATTTGCGGCCGAGTGATGATTATAAGAACTCCATAGTACGTCTCTCCCGTCTCTTCCTATGTAAATGTATTTTGCCTTAGGTGAATAAACGAGAGCATCCACTGGCAAATGTGTCTTGACAAAACGTCGATGTTCCTGTGCTTCCAACGCCTGGTGCTTTACTTCTGCAGGCGGTATTCTTAGGTCAAGCCACGGAGACATTTCGGCAACTTCCATATCTGCTGCTGCATTAAAGATTAGCTGGGCAATTATTTGCTGCATCCAGGTGGTACCTGATTTGGCATAAGTGGATATGACAATGTCATCATCACGAAATTTAAAGTCATTCCAAACCGTGGAATCGAAATGATTACTGTGAATTTCGCGTTCTTTTTGGGGCCAGGTGTGATTTTCCATTTTGCTTAATTTAGGTTTTCAAGTTCTAGGTATGTGATTAGTCATTTTTTATTTAGGGCGGATTTGAAGACACCGTGTGGAGGCAGCACAGAAAACGCATCCGTGTACACCCTCAAGAAGTTTCATATCGATCCAATAACTGAAAACAATCTACAAATTGTCCTGGTGCCAATCCTAATACCCAGCTGACAAAAACAAGGCTATTTAGGTTAATAATGCTTTAAATTTGTCCATGAGCAAAAAAAGTCCCCATGTTTACGTCAGGACTTTAATGTTGTGGAGACCAGTCTGCTCTTTTTTGCGGTGCGGAAGTCTGATGCCTTACCGGCTAAACGGCTACTAGGAGCTTTTAATTGTTACTTTCAATAAATTCTCGGTATCCGCTTCTCTCATAAAATTCTTTCAAAGGAATATGATAGGCATCTTTCCAGGACCCTTCGCCATTAGTTTCTTCGTATTTCTGAATTATTCTAAACCCTAGAAAATAGCACAAGTTAACTTCCATATCTGGAGGTAAATCAAGAATCACAGGCTCACATTCATTTGTTCTTCCACAATGCTTGTATATGGGGCAACCTTCAGCAAGGTCATTAAAAAAATAGGGAGTTAGTTTATTAAAGATCTCCTTTTCTCTATCAATAAGCATCTGCGTTCTTTCTCCATAAAATGCTTCATCTAAAGTTTGGTCCAAATACTTATAAGTAAAATATTGGGCTAAGCCCTCATCGATGGTAATTCCAATTCCAGTATTGGCATTTAAGTCTTTTTCTAGAATGGGGCCAAAAATCAAATGTTCAATCTCGTGGGCAAATACCTCATTTATGGATTTGGTATTCCAACTTTCTCCAAACATGTCCAATACCATCGAATTGTTGTCACAGCCTCCGAAAATTTGGAACCCTCTGGGCCCAAAGTATACTAGCCAACTGCCTATTCCTTTTTGCCCGGTTATCTCCTGTACCGCGGTCAAATGATTAGTAAATAATTGATTAATGTCTAATGAATCCAAAACGGACAATTTTGCCCTTACCAAACTATCTTGATCCTTTAATAAATCTCTGTTCCACTGATAAATTCCATTTGGCTTGAAAAATCTCCCGTTATCATCTCCAAATATGACACCAAGGCAATTGTCAAAAACATATTTATTCGGCTTGTAGACTTTATTTAGGATACGTAAGCTGTCAAATTCATTCTCAGAGTGTGCCAGAATTTGATGTTTAAATGCATTTTGGATGGTCATTTGATCTACAGATATGCTGTCCTCTATATGCTGCACTATCCTTATTAAATCTGAATATCGACCCGGACTGTCTTCTGGTGGTGTAGGACAACCTAAAAGAGTAAAAACTAAAACGTAAATCGTACATAACTTCATGTCATCGTCGTACATATTCAATATAAATAATACCTAACCTCAGGGTAGGTGGCCAGAACAATTGGGTGGAACAATTTATTCAATTTAGTTTAGAGCATTCCTACATATGGATCATAAACGGGACGAATAGCACTTGTAATCCTGCGTTTTAGTTATCCGTTCATTCCTCGGGCCCATATTACATGGGTTACTTAGATGGTCATTCTGTATTTGATGTGTCCTGCTTGGAGCCTATTTTCGCTTGATATTTGAAAATCTTACTTTATGAAAATCTTAACAACTAAAGTGATTCTTGTCCTTTTTATATTGATCGGACAAATTTCCGTCTACGGGCAGAAAAAAGGCAAGTTAACCCCAGAAGAAAAGGGAAACTTGAAGAATGCCAAGGTGATGATTTATCGATATGAGGCACCACCTTTGAGGTTTATGACTCCGAAAGACGCCGTAGGCAATGGACTGATTGCTGATGTAACCAAATCAGATTTTGCTGATTCTCAAGAAAGACATCGATTTTATCCCTCTGTTTTGGTTCAAAAGAATATTGATAGCTTGTTACGGGTACAGGGTCTTACAACAAATGGACAGTTGGTCGAAGAGGCTTTTGAATTTCATATGCCAGCGGATCTCAAGGAT
>JAJCYK010000099.1 GCA_029262935.1 Cytophagales bacterium
CTAATCACAATAAATACGCAGAGGTGGAATCATCCATATGATAAACCGGATCCCGCTTCCGGTGATTGTAAATTCCCTACCCAAAGGGATTTTATGATTGAATTGGAAAATTTGATTGATGATACTGAAGATTCCAACATATTAGTGGCAGGGCACTATCCTCTAAAATCTCTGGGGATGTACGGAGGACATTTTCCTTTATGGAAACGATTTGCACCTCCTTTGGCTGGCAGCTTTACTGTGGGCTACCGTCAAAATGTGGGGACACACCTGGATATCTCCAACCAAAGGTTCCGAGGTATTCGCGAACAGTTGCGAGACGAGGTTTTGCGCAAAAGAGGTGTTATATATACTTCCGGACATGAACAAAACTTACAAGTACTTAAAGAAAGAGAAGGTTATTTTGTGAATAGTGGCGCCCCAGGATACGCTGCCTTCACTCCCAAGGGGAACAATGGCACTCTTTTGGCCGTGGCCCAAAAAGGACTGATTGAAATAGTATATGGTAGCAATGGTCAAGTGGACTATGTTGCTCATGCTTTTGATGAAAAATCCGGTTTTAGCGACCTGCAACGAAACATGCTCTATTATTCTCCTTGTGAGACCCAACCAGAACCAGGCCAACTGGTAAACTTCAATTTCAATCCATGCCAGGAACAGCGTAAAACGGCGATCATTACCTCTAAAGCCAGTAGCGCTTCTATGGCTGCAGGGTCCTACCCGGTAAAGGGGTTTAGAAAAGTGCTTTTAGGCAAGCATTACCGTAGTACCTGGATAAAACCAGTCACGGTGCCCTATTTGAGTTTAGACACTGCCCATCAAGGACTCATAGCTTATGAGAAAGGAGGGGGGCATCAAACCACTTCTTTAAAAATGAAAGGCAGCGACGGTAAGGAGTATGCCTTTAGGTCCGTAGATAAGGACCCTGGTCAGTTGCTTCCATTTGAACTTAAAAATACGTTGGTGGCTACCCTGTTGAAAGATGTTACTTCTACCCAACATCCATATGGGGCTATGCCTATTGCTAAACTATTGGACCAGACTGAAATCCTGCATGCCACCCCGACCCTTTATGTGATGCCTGACACGGATGAATTAGGCCCATTTCGAGACGACTACAAAAACCTGATGGGAATGTTGGAGGAAAAGCCAGTCAAAGTCTCTAAAGTTCAAGTCCCGTTTGCTGGAGCTGAGGAGATCTTGCAAAGCCGGAAGATGTTCCGGGAACTGATAAAAGATCACGACGATCACGTTAATGGCAAAGAATATCTGGAAGCTAGAATTTTCGATATCCTTGTAGGAGACTGGGGAAAACACGAGGACAATTGGAAGTGGGCGGCTTATTCAGAAGCCCATGGTAACTTGTATCGCCCAATTCCTCGTGACCGCGATTATGCATTTAGTAAATGGGATGGTTTTTTATACTATTTGGCTGATCGCAAGTGGGCCAACCAAAACGGAGAAGATTTCGATTTTACTATCAATGATGTACGCAGTTTGACCTGGTCCGCACGTCACGCGGATCGCCGCTTGCTTAACGATCGCACCAAAGAGGACTATATTGCGGCTGCCAAACACTTACAATCCGTACTTACAGATGAAGTCATTGAAAAGGCCTTTGCTACGGTACCGGAGGAAGTTTATGATCTATCCAGTGAGGAAGTCATTCGAAAGCTCGTACGTAGAAGAAATGACTTGGTTGGTTACGCCGAGGACTTCTATAAACTGATGCAATTGGATGGCGTGGACGTAGTGGGTTCCAACAAAAAAGAATTCTTTGAAGTGGTGCGGCAAGAAGATGGCTCAGTAAAGGTGGCGGTGTATAATACTAAGGATGATGAAAGCAAAGGAGAAAGATTGTATTTTGATCGAACTTTCAAACGAGGTGAAACGAAAGAGATAAGACTTTTTGGCTTAGAAAAGACGGATCACTTCAACATCACCGGGGAGGTCCAACAATCCATACCAATCAGGGTAATCGGAGGGCCGGGATCAGACGTCATACATGATTTGTCCCAAGTGAAATCTGCTAGAAACCAAACAAAGATTTATGAAAAGGGTAGTGGCAACGTGCAGCTCGGTGAAGAATCAAAGCGCATAGATCATTGGAACGATGCTTTGTACAATTACGATCGACATAGATTCGAATACAATCGCTATCGTCCTATCCTGGGTATCGGTTTCAACTCCAACGATGGGTTGGGACTCACCGCCGGAGTGCAGTTACTAAGGAGAAACTATGCCAAGCAAGATTATAGTGCAGAACATTCCTTCAAGGCTTACCTGGCAACCGAAAATGTAAACATATTTGATTACCAAGGCAGGTTTCACCATGTATTGGGGCAATGGGACCTACAGGTGCAAGCAAACCTCTCCAGCTATACTTCGGGAGCAAACTTCTTTGGCGTCGGAAACGGAACCCAAAAAGATGATGATCTGGATGCCATGGATTTCTACAATACGAACTACGATGCCTTTACTGGAGCAGTAGGCTTGGTAAGGTCTTTTTGGACCAATAGTTCTTTCAGCGCCATGGTCAATTACCAGAAGAACGATATTGTTATTGAGCCAGGCACCGTTTTGGAACTGCCCTCCAATGAACTAAATGCCTTGATTGAAGACACGAACCTGGGAGAATTGTATTTAAGCCTGGACATAGATCTTCGGGACAAACCGGACCTGCCCGAGAAAGGGCTGCGGTTGCTAGCGGAACATAAAAGCGGTATTGTATTAGATAATCAAGACCGTAGCTACGGCTTGAGCCGGATTACTTTGGAGCATTATACTTCTACTCCTACCGTACACCCCATCACTTTAGGCTTGCGAATTGGGGCGGCCACAAGTTATAACGAAGAGCTAATCCCCTTCCATAACTTGTTTTACTTAGGACAATTTGATGGGCTAAGAGGATTTGATAGAAATCGATTTGCCGGCAAATCTTTGATCTATTTTAATACTGATTTAAGAATTGAGCTAGCGGAATTTCGTACCTCTTTAGTGCCCATGAAATTTGGGTTGAAAGCCTTTTATGACCGGGGTCGGGTTTATTCCGATTTCGACACCAGCTCACAATGGCACGACGGGTACGGAGGTGGGTTTTATATCGTGCCCTTAAAAGAGCGATTTGCCATCAGCATATCTGCCGCATTTTCCGATGAAGAATCCGGACAGATATTATTTTCCGTGGGCTCAACTTTTAGGTAGTACTCTTTCCTGTGGTGTTTTGGACCTACCTATAAAAAAAGGGTAAGAATTTGGGGGGTAATGCAAGTTACAGGATAGTCTAAATGCTAATAATGGGTTATTTTCCTTGCAACAACCAACTATGCTATGAGACGTTTACCCTAAGAAATGGGATATTAGATTCCTTTTGGTGAATCTATGGAAATCATAATCAGGCAAGAAACGATTCAGGACTACGAATGGGTTGACCGGGTAATCCAAACAGCCTTTACATCGCTTGAAATCAGTGATCATAACGAACACCATTTGGTATCACGATTGAGATCCTCCGAAGCTTTCATTCCAGAATTGTCGTTGGTAGCTGAAATTAAGGATCAGATAGTAGGCCATATTTTGCTAACTAGAATCCGGATTGAGAATGAAACTGATAGCCACCAATCATTGGCTTTAGCACCTGTAAGTGTACTACCCAATTTTCAAGGTAAAGGAGTGGGTGGGGCACTGATTACCAAGTCTCATCAAATCGCCAAAATCTTGGGATTTGGCTCCATAGTCTTGGTGGGTCACGCTGAGTACTATCCCAGATTTGGCTACGAAGTAACTACCAAATACCATATAAAATTACCCTTCGAAGCTCCCGAGGAATGTTGCTTGATCAAGCCTTTGACCGAGCAAGCACTGGTGGGAGTAAGAGGCATGGTGGTATACCCGCAAGCTTTTTTTGATTAGGTACATTTCCAAGCTGATCGCTTGGCCCTGCAACTTGTGGATCGTTTTAGGAGTCAAAGCAGAAAACACCCCTGACATGATCCCATTCTTAACGAGTCACTCTTGGCGCAAGCCTTGGCCTTATTTGCAAACCTCCCGGGATAAGTGGATCGTGGTACTAGCCGTTTCCTTGTACACTCCGCTGTTCCTAATAACCTTTCAGCCATTTGGGGTCAATAACTACGATCAAACACATACGATTGGATTTACCTTTGCTTTAAGTGCATTGGGTTTTGGATTGATGAATGGCCTAACCATTGCCAGCTATGAATTTGTTGTGGTGCCTTTAATATTCAAAAGTAATCAACCTGCAGTCTTGGTGTTACGAATAGCCGGAGAATTGGTTTTTTTAGCTTCTACGACTTTCTTGTTTTATAATGTTTTGGGAAATTTTCACGATTGGCATGTCACCAGTTACATAGGCTTTATCCGTGACGTTAGTGCTATGAGTATACTGCCTTTATTGGGGTTGGGTCTATATTTTAAATACCGTCAAACCAAGAAGGCCTTACAAACAGTACTCGAACCTCAAACGGATCCAAAACACCGCTTGATATGGTTACAACCTAGTCATGGCAAAAATCGCTTGGGCATCGTAATCAGTCGGTTGTTATTTATAGAGGCGCAGGACAACTACGTGGCCATACACTATCTTCAACAAAACCAAGTGATCAAGTCTCTTTTGCGCACTCCCTTAAAGCGATTGGAGTCGGAATTGATAAAGCATGGCGTTTACCGCTGCCACCGATCTTTTTTGGTAAATTTTAATCGTATTGAAAGCGTGAAAAGGAATCATCATCAGTTACACCTGTATCTTACGCAATTGGATAAACCTATTCCGGTCTCTAGGCAATACGTACCAATAGTACAACCGAAGTTGGCTGTCCACCGCAAATAATCACCACTCACCACAAATTGGATAATTACCGGGTCTGATGGCCTCTCAAGTCCTACATTCGAATTAGATAATCGAAATTGAATTATGAA
>JAJCYK010000100.1 GCA_029262935.1 Cytophagales bacterium
TCAAACCCTTTAAAAAGATACCACGCTGGTCTTTTCAGTCATCATTTCTGTTTCCCGTGGGGAGCAATTTGGAAACCCCTCGCTTTGTGGCTCACGATCGATACACCTGGAACAACCAACTCTTCTTTGATCAAGATATTGGCAAGAATTTTCAAATCTTTTTGGAAGTCGATTTCTTATTGCGTCTGGCTCGCGAGGATTTTCAAGATACGTTCTTCAGAATTCCCGCTACGGCTATTTTGAACTATTTTCCCATACCTCGTGCCACATTATTTGTAGTAGCACAGCATGATCCTTTATTTGGTACTTTAAGAGAAAATCAACAATCGGATTTCGGCAAGGTCGGTTATTTCACACAATTGGGTCTGGGAGCAAAATATCAGCTCACCTCACAAGTTAACTTGGAGGCCTCTTATACGAACTTTATAGATTCCAAAAGAGAGGGTGCGGGTAGTGCCTTTAATTTTGGAATCAGACTTATCAAATGACCCCTTTTTAGATTGCGTTTCGAAGGCTGTGTGCTTACGCACGCAGCCTTTCTTTTTGCAACTATATGATTCCAGAGCGAGTTTTTGAAATGACCTGGACGGCTATACTACCTTGAGTGCGACAATTAGTTATTTACCAAATACATAAATGCTGCCATCACGGTGAAGGCTACTCCTACTAACGGCAATCTAAATCGCGCTCCTACTGGTTCATAAGTTTGATTGAGCACGGCCTCTTCAGTTATAGGTCTAAATGCAAATTTATAACCTTCGTAAATCGCCAACCCATAGAATAGCAAGTCCATTCCACTAAACGTTGAAATCAGAATATCAATGATCACAGAGAAATCTATTAGTCCCAACGTTTGGATGTACCCCAAACCTTCAGCATCAGCAGCAAACACGACCTGGCTAAAAAGGTTTCCCAGCATGCACCCCAATAAGGCCATAACCGCCCCGATTATTCCATAAACCAGGTCTATGCCAGCACCGAAGTAACGTACAGAGAACCCGACAATTAACCCCACCGCTATCGCCATATAACCAATTTGATATCCTGTGCTAACGGTAACCGCGGCCCATAGTACTGCAGCAACCAAGGCTGCTAACAAACCCCCTATTATAGCAAATACTAAATCTTGATGTTGGCGAAATTCCTGCACAATATCATCTCCATGTGCGGCGAGTACTTCGCTTGGCAATGCGAATTCAGCCCCCGCTTCATCCTCCATGGGTGGGCGATCTCCTACCGCTTCGTCTCTGATATAGTCAGGGCATTCATTTTCAAAGGCCGCAAATTCTCCCGTAATGCCGCAAATCAGGCCTTGTTGTAGATCCATTTTGCGATTGGTACACTTCCGGCAAAATTCCAAGTGCTCGTCTCTAGTCATAGTCACTATCTTCTTATAAGTGTAGTATCTGGCTAAATTAGAGGAATAAACAGGGATTTTATTAAGTATTTATACGCTATTTTATGGGTATTTATACGTTCTTTGGTTTATTTCAAGAGGTACACCCTGTACGGAAAGGAGTTGCATGATGTACAAATGCTGTCCATGATCTCATGTAAATGGACTAAATGGATGGATGCTGTGGAGATCAAAACAGTTCCATATCCTAAGTTTTCTTTAAAATCAATACTTGTTTGGCAAGCTTCTTGCAATTCTTCCGCTTTGGTAGCCAGGGTCTATTGGGCGGGTACCAACGTTAAAGACAGGCTACTCTAGTGAGATTTTGCATTTCAAGGAACCTATTAGTGTCGATGGTGACCTGTATTGTGCGGTATAGCTAAATTTCTACCTTAGAATTGATCAGGTGATAATTCCTTACTAATTTGGAGGTTCCAATGACTCTGTTTTGTGACTGTTGTTCAAACCTTTAAGTGATTTTTATGAAACACTATTTATGTATAATTGTTGTCCTTCTAAGCTCTTTAACAGCATTTAGTCAGACAAAAACATTACAACTAGATCCAGACTTTTCTCCTCAAATAAACGTCACCGGAACGTCCTCTTTACACGATTGGAAAGTAACCAGTAGCTCCATCGCGGACATGCCGGTGAACATTACTTTGGACCCACAGGCTGGAATTCCTGCTTTTGAATTTAAGGTTCCGGTAGATAGTCTTGACGGAGGTCGGGGACCATCCATGAATGCTAAGATTAAAACAGCGTTTAAATCAAGCCAACACCCCCATATAATATTCAAACAAACTGAGCCCGCTTTCATCACGACAGCTGATGGTAAAATGACGATTGTTTCCACTGGCAATCTCAGTATGGCCGGCGCAGAACAGACAGTATCTGTTACCTTTACTGGAGAAAGAGTGGACAACTTAGTGACTTTTAAAGGGAGTCAAAAACTAAAAATGAGTGATTTTGGGATGACCCCTCCTACGGCTATGTTTGGCCAGATAAAGACCCGAGATGACGTAGTAGTAAATTTTGAATTTAAATATAAAGTAAACCCTTAAATGAAGAACTACCTATACCTCCTCTTTAGTGTTTTTATCCTACCCGTTGCTTTGTCAGCACAAACTGCAGAGCAACGCACAGATACTATTGCAGGTACTGCCGTAACTTTTAAAATGAATTTGGTGCCTGGTGGCACTTTCACTATGGGCAGCCCGGAAGGTCAAGCGAACCACAAAGAAGATGAAGGCCCTCAATTTGAAGTAGAGGTAGCCTCGTTTTGGATGGGAACCTATGAAGTTACTTACGACGAATACAATGTCTTTCGTGATAAGGAACTGGACTTACCACCTGAGGACTTACCAGATTGGAGTGCAGACGGGATTGCCAGACCGAGCCCACCTTATGAGGACCCAACCTTTGGCATGGGTCGAGAAGGGTTTCCAGCAGTTAGTATGACCCAATTTGCGGCCTTGCAGTATTGTAAATGGCTTAGCGAAAAAACGGGTGTGTTTTATCGGCTACCCAGTGAGGCCGAATGGGAATTTGCCTGTCGTGCTGGCAGTAGCACGGCATTCTATTACGGTGATGACCTTGGGCAAATAGATAGCTACGCCTGGCATTACGATAACAGTGATGAAACCTATCATAAAGTGGGTGAAAAAACCGCCAATGCTTGGGGCTTTTTTGACATGTTGGGAAATGTATCTGAGTGGACGCTAGATCAATATCATAAAGAATCGTATGTGGAGTTGGCCAAAAGTGAGGAAATTAATCCTTGGATTAAGCCTACTGATGACACCGAACTAACAGTTCCTAATAGATTTTTCCACTTAAGTTTTGGTGCAGTAGCATTTCCTGTATATGACACAAACTATTTACCTTCTATTTCAGTGGGTCATCGCACACAACAAGGACACAGTGGAA
>JAJCYK010000101.1 GCA_029262935.1 Cytophagales bacterium
AGCTGACGGCAAAACGCTGTATTTTAGTTCCAACGGTCATGCTGGGTATGGGAAGAATGATATATTTATGAGTAAACGGCTTGACAACAGCTGGAAAAACTGGTCTCAACCTACCAATTTAGGTGCGCCAATTAATTCTGCTGGAACGGATGCCTACTACAGCGTCCCGGCTGCTGGAGATTATGCTTATTTTGTTAGTAGTGAAAAAAGTTTAGGACGAACAGATATTTTTAGAATTGCCTTGCCCACCGCCGTGAAGCCCGAACCGGTCGTTTTGGTTTATGGCAAAGTTTTAAACAGTAAAACGAATCAACCCTTGCAAACGGGCATCACCTACCACAACTTCCCTACGGATCAAGAGGTAGGAGTGGCGCAGTCCAACCCTGAAAGTGGCTATTATGAAATTGTTTTGCCGGTTAGCCAAGTATATAGTTTTTTTGCAGAAAAAGAAGGTTTCTACTCGGTACAAGATCGTTTGGACCTAACCAAGATTGCCGCCTATGGCGAAATCGAACGAGACCTTTTCCTGACTCCCATTGAGGTAGGTCAAGTAGTGGAAATGCACAATGTTTTGTTTTATCAAAGCAAGGCGGAATTAATCCCCACTAGTTTTCCTGAGTTAAATAAGTTAGCCGCAATGTTAAAGGAAAATGCTTCCATTACCATTGATTTAGCAGGGCATACGGACAATGTGGGTGACCGCTATAAAAATATTCAACTTTCTGAAGACCGGGTAAATGCCGTTAAGGACTATTTGATAAGTCAAGGAGTACCTGAAGCACGAATCACTGGTAAGGGTTATGGAGGTAGTAAACCAATTGCTGATAATAGTAAGGAAATGACCCGTCGTCTAAATCGACGGGTAGAGTTTACTATTGTCAATTTCTAATTTTAACGGGGTCTACCGGGACTTGAAGGTTGCGGGCAATGTACTCCATGGTTTCAATAAATTTATCTTGTCGCTCCTTCGGGAGATTACTTAGCATCCTTTCACCTAACTCATGTTTCTTGGATTGAAACAAGTCAAATACCCCCACGCCCTTTTTAGTTAAAGATACTTTTACAATACGACGGTCCTCTCGAGAATTTACTCGTTTCAGGTATTTTTTATCCACTAATTTGTCAACGGTCCAGGTAGCTGTACTTAAAGGTACCTCGCAAAAAGCCGCTACCTGCCTCATTATTACCTCGTCTTCTCTTCCGATATAGCCTATCAGGGAAAGATCCTGATGTGTGATGTCCTTGGTCATTTCTACACAAAAGTCATCAACCTCTTGCAGCTTTATTATTAATCGTTCGAAAGCGGAGGAAAGCCTATTTATGTTATTCACTTTCACTTTCATTACGCTATTCTGTCATTAATTGGCCCATCCATTTGATAAGCCTACTACAATATAATACTAAATCCATAAGAAAAAGTTCAATAATTGAAATATTATGAAACTAAAATATTTCCATACCGTATTATTCTATTAATTCAATACCTGAATTATTTACAACTTGAAAAATTCTATTTCAGAACTATGGAGAAATTAGAAAATCAGGATTCCTCGCAACGGGGAGCCTTTGCCGTTAATTGGGCAAACTGGATTATTCGTAACCGATGGGTGGTATTAGTACTATCGCTGGTATTGGTAGGCCTGTTGGGTATGGGCCTGCCTAAGTTGGGATTCGACGGAGACTATAGAGCATTCTTCAGCAAAGAAAACCCCCAAAGACAAGCTTTTGATGAACTGCAGAACAAATATACTCAAGACGACAACGTATTAGTGGTGATTGAACCCCTGGATGGTAAAGCCTTTAGCAAGGAGACATTGTCCGCCATTGAGTCACTCACATCTCAGAGTTGGCAAACGCCATATTCCAGTAGGGTTGATGCCATTACGAATTTTCAACATACCTACTCCCAAGGGGACGATCTTTTTGTGGAAGATTTGGTGGAGCAAGCAGACGGCAAGAACACCCGGGAGTTAAACAAAATAGCTACGATTGCCTTAGAAGAACCTTTATTAGTAAATCGGTTATTAAATGAGCAAGGTACGGTCACTGCCATAAATATCACCGTAAAGTTACCGGGGGAAGCCGTTGGTGAAGGCCCTGAAGTAGTGGCTTTCGTACGGGAAATGGTAGCTAAGTTCGAAGCAGAGAACCCCAATTTAAAAACACATTTATCTGGATTGGTAATGTTAAATGCTGCTTTTTTTGAGGCTTCTCAAAAAGATTCAAGTACCCTGATCCCATTAATGTTTTTAGCGATAATACTGACAATTTTATTCGCGACCCGCACGTTTTCCGGGACAATTTCTTCTTTGGTGATTATCGTATTCTCTATTGTCGCAGGGATGGGATTTGCCGGTTGGATGGGTATTCTACTAACTCCTCCCTCAGCTTCAGCTCCTATAATAATCATGACGTTGGCGGTAGCAGACAGCATACACATCCTGATCACCATGGTACAAGGCATGAGAGCAGGGTTAACGAAGCAAGAGGCCATAATTGAAAGCATTAGAGTTAATTTCATGCCGGTATTTATTACCAGTTTCACCACCATCATTGGATTTCTTAGTATGAATACCAGTGATGTGCCTCCCTTCCATGATCTCGGTAACATTACTTCAGCAGGTATGGCAGGGGCCTTCCTCTTTTCTGTCACCACCTTGCCGGCTTTGATGGCCGTCTTACCAGTACGCATCAAAGCCAGGGAGGCGGGTAAGGAAATCGGCAACGGATTTATCATGGGTATTTCCAACTTTGTAACGACTCATCCTAAAAAGTTGCTATGGGCTTCTAGTTTTACTGTCATTGTGTTGACCACTTTTGCGGCGAACAATCGATTAAATGATGCTTTTATTAAATATTTCGATTCCAGTATTTCCTTTCGAGCCGATACAGATTTTATTAGTGAAAACCTCACTGGAATATACAATATTGAGTTTTCCTTAGGGTCGGGCGAAAGCGGTGGTATTAACAATCCTCAGTACTTATCCTATTTGCAGAGTTTCGAAATCTGGTTGCAGGATCAGGACGAAGTAATTCATGTGAATGCATTCACAGAGATTGCGCGTAGAGTTAACCGCTCTATGCATGGTGACACCGCTCGGTATTATACTGTGCCTCAAAATCGAGAGGAGGCCGCTCAATACCTGTTACTCTACGAAATGTCCTTGCCTTTTGGTTTGGATTTAAACAATCAGATCAACGTAGACAAGTCCGAGACTAGACTAACCGCCACCGTGAAGAACTTGGATTCCAATGAAATGATTGCCTTCTCCACTAAGGCCGAACAGTGGTTGCAAAACAATACACCAAAATACATGCACGCTACGGCCATCAGCCCCACTTTGATGTTTTCCCATTTATCAAAACGACAGATTACCAGTATGATCTCCGGTACTGTCTTGGCTATCATTATTATCTCAGTGGTCTTGATGATTGCCTTAAGAAGTATTGGGTTTGGGCTTTTAAGCCTTATTCCTAACCTAACACCAGTTGCCGTAGGTTTTGGAGTATGGGCGTTGTTAAGCGGAACCATTAACGTGGGAATGGCCATCGTTTTTGGCATGACTTTAGGAATTATTGTTGACGATACCGTGCATTTTCTGTCCAAGTATTTAAGGGCACGCCGTACGCGTAATGCCAATGCCCGGGAAGCTGTACAATATGCTTTCAGCACGGTAGGTCGCGCTCTGGTGGTCACTACTATGGTATTGCTTATCGGGTTTGCCATTCTGGCACAATCAAGTTTTGGTATGAATTCAGATATGGCCCGAATTACCACCATTATAATTCTAGCGGCTTTGATTATTGATTTCATCATGTTGCCTTCGATTTTAATTCTTATGGCCAATGAAAAGAATACTACCACAGATGTCCCATTGGATTTGGTAGCGGAAGAAGTGTTGAACTAATTATAAACTTTAAGAAAGATGAAAATTTTAATCATGTTATTTATAACCCTGGGGGCTTCCCCGTTATGGGCACAAACCAATCAGGGTTTAGAAATTGCCAAAAAAGCCGATGCGGCGGATTTAGGATTTGAAAGTTCTCAAGTAAAACTGAAAATGATCCTAAAAAACAAACACGGTCAGGAAAGTACCCGATTGCTGGAGACAAAAACATTAGAGCAGGTGGTGGATGGAGACAAATCACTTATCGTTTTCAACAGCCCCCGGGATGTAAAAGGTACGGCCACTTTGACTTTTACCCACAAAGAGGGCTCTGATGACCAATGGTTGTTCTTACCGGCTATAAACCGGGTAAAGCGCATCTCTTCCGATAATAAATCGGGACCTTTTATGGGTAGTGAATTTGCCTATGAGGACCTGTCTTCACAGGAAGTGGAGAAATACACTTATGAGTTTATAAAAAATGAAAAGTACAATGGATTTAATTGCGCTTTGATTTCTCAAGATCCGGTGGATCCCAAGTCAGGCTACACCAAACGCTTGGTGTGGTACAATCTGGATCAAGACTACCGATTAGAGAAAACGGAATTTTTTGATCGTAAAAATACGTTGTTGAAAACCTTAACCTACAAGGATTACGAACAGTATCTAGACAAGCATTGGCGGGCCGGATCTTTTGTAATGGTCAATCACCAAACTGGCAAGGAGACCACTTTGATTTTTGAAGATTATACCTTCAAAACAGGTTTGGCGGAAGAAGATTTCTCGCAGAACAGTTTAAAAAGAGCAGGTAGTTAGATGAGAACACACCGGTTGTGGTATTCTTTATTGGTGTTGTCGCTGGCATTAATGGTCATAGGCAGCACCAATTTAAATGGCCAAAAAACGGTTGAAAAAGATTTTAAATTGGAGCTCCAATTGGAGAACAGACTTTTCTTCAATGACGGACTGTACCAGGGCCAAGCGCGCAATCACTTTTCGGTGGCCCTTCAACCCGAGTTTGGGTTGGAATGGGATGAAGGCCGACAAAGTATTGTGGGGAATCTGTTTTTTCGATGGGATCAACAGGATAGCCGACGCACGCACTTTGATGTAAGAGAACTGTACTATCAACAGGTAAGCGACAAGTGGGAATGGAGCGTGGGATTAAAGAAAATCTTTTGGGGAGTAACCGAATCGGCCCATTTGGTGGATATCATAAACCAAACCGACCAAGTGGAAGGATTTGATGGTGAGCAAAAACTAGGGCAGCCTATGTTTCATGCTTCAATTCCCTCAAAGAGGGGTACTTTCGATCTATTCTATCTTCCCTATACGCCTAGGCGTCAGTTCCCAGGGGAAGCAGGCCGGCTTCGGTTCCCCCAAGAGATTGCTAAAAACGATGTGGATGTAGATAGTAAGTTGGATTCCTTCTATCCCAGCTTCGCGGTGCGCTGGTCGCATTACTTTGGTGCAGTAGATGTTGGGGTTTCCAACTTTTATGGTATAGGTAGAGAGCCCTTGTTTAAAGTTGGATCCGCTGCGGAAGTTACGGCCTTTTACCCCATAATAAATCAAACCGGATTGGACCTGCAGGTCACTTCCGGCCCCATTTTATGGAAACTGGAAAGCATATATCGCTACGCTGAGGAACAAGATTTTGCCGCCTTGGCTGTAGGGCTGGAATACACCTTTGGTAATATCGCCTCTAGCGGATTGGACATTGGTATCTTAGGAGAATACCTTTACGACAGCAGGGGTGCATTGGCCTTAAGCAATTTGGCCAACGACTTGTTTTTAGGTGCGAGATTTGCCCTTAATGATACTCAAGGTTCAGAACTTTTGGCTGGGGCCGTAATTGATTTAAAGGGTAAAGGGACATTTATCAGTGCTGAAGGATCTCGTCGTTTTGGAGATAATTGGAAAATCAGTTTGGAGTCCCGGATTTTTTCCAATATTAAGCAGGACCAATTGGCTTTCTTTTTCCGAGAAGACAGTTTTGTCTTGTTAAAGGTATCTCGATTCTTTTAAGCGGGTAGCTTGTATTGAAAGCGATT
The DNA here is from genome assembly GCA_029262935.1 of Cytophagales bacterium. Lineage (GTDB taxonomy): Bacteria > Bacteroidota > Bacteroidia > Cytophagales > Cyclobacteriaceae > JAJCYK01. Next base: position 5,942 of record JAJCYK010000101.1, read on the forward strand.
CGCTCCTTCTTGTATAAGGGGTAACAACTGACTTACTTCTGTAGGGGTGAGATTTTCCTTCCATCGTGCTACTTTTTGTACATGATCATCCGTAGAATATGGCTTGGAGCATTCTGCTTCTACAAAAGCGTGATTGTTTTTATTTTGTACTCTCTTAGCCCACTGATCAATGGCTTCTTGATACTCCGTACAATCTACTCCTGCCAGTTCCAAACACGTATGAGCTGTAGCAGCAGGGTTTTGGATCATGTCTTCGAATCGATTTATTTGCACGTGTTCCTGCAACTGATCGTAACCCACAGAATTCAAATAATTCCAATGGTAAGCACACTGCTCAAGCAGCGGGCGGGCTAACCAAGCTTGCCAATCTGGGGGTCGTGGATGATGGCCCCAATTTTTTGAAATCCCCACCTTTAATGAGCAAATGGCATCTAAGGGATGTCTAACTTGCCAAAAAAGTACTGGTGGAGTAGGAAATGCCTGCAAAAAATCTGGCCAAAGAAAAGGCAGCCCTGGCGAAGTACTATCCTGTTGATCTGGGCGAGGTACTTTAATGGCTACGGGTTGATCAAAATCCATATTATACACCTC
>JAJCYK010000102.1 GCA_029262935.1 Cytophagales bacterium
TGAACTTGTTTGCCAATGGCCTCCACCGCGTAATATTGGTAAGGGCGCAAGACCATAAGCATTTTGAAAGTTTCATTAAGCACCACATACTGGGCTATCATTTGGCTTAGGTGTTGGGTATTGAGAAAGGCTTCTGCAAAAGCACCTAGCTCTTTAATATTCCGGTTGTTCTCATCGGCCCAAAAAAAGGTCTGCTTGAAAGACAGGGAAGCAATGGGATTGTTGGCGTAATACTTGGTATTTACCCCATTGCTGATCACAAATATCTGCACGTATTGGTACAAGCCACCATTGGTCCAAAAAGAATGTCTTTTGTAGCGGTTGATCTGATTGAAAGCCTCTTTTAACTCCAAGCCTCGGCGTTTGAGTTCGATTTGCACTAAAGGCAAACCATTGACTAGTAAAGTGACATCAAAGCGATTTTTATAAATCCCTTCAATAGAAACCTGGTGGGTGACTTGGAACAAGTTCTGATCTAAATCTTCAGAGTTGTAAAAACGAACATAATTAGTGTCTCCATTATCCCGTTCCAAGGCCAAACGGTCCCGTAATATCTTGGCCCGTTCAAAAATATTTCCTTTGGATAGGTGATTGAGAATATGAATGAACTCCCGCTGGGAAAAGGTAGTATTATTAAATCGGCCTAATTGCTTTTGGAGATTCAGCAGGATCTCATCCTCATTCCCAATGCTCGCAAATTCATAACCCAAGCCCACTAACTGTTGGACCAATTCCTGTTCAAGTACGGCTTCGGATTGAGTGGGTGACATGATTACACGAACATTTGTTGCAGGAGGCCTTTTTTGAATTGCTGAGTTTCTAGCACTTGTGTCTGAGTTGTGTCTATCTTATTTTCTAGCATAGTTAAAAAAGATGCGATTGCCTTTTGCTCTTCAACTGAAGGAAGTTCAATAATTAATTTTAACATTTGGATCTTTGAAAGATTAAATCGGGTGCTTCCTTGGCCCAACCTGATTATTTTTTTTCTCAATTCAGCGTTCCTGAAAAGATACCTAGCAAATTCAGGCAAAAGTTCACTTTTATACTTAATACGGTAACCAAAACAAAAACTATTGAGATACAGATTGTCAATTCTATCAAGAATTACAGATGAAAATCCAACTTCCAGACGTGTTTCAGATGATGTAGTGAAAAATATGTCACCATACTCAACTGTGTTTTGCTTTTCATTAGGCTGGATTTTTACAAAATCAAACTTGTCAATTTGTATTCTAGATGAGTCAAATATTTGCTTGTAAGATACATATGGGTAACCCTCTCCAAAATCTTGGGCTGATTTTCCAGTTAGGCCATTGTAAGTAGAGCCAATTTCCCACAACTTCTTCTCCTCCCACTCAGAAAACACGTTTCCATGCTTGTCCTTAAACCTAATCTCTTGCTTAAATAACTGCTGCATCACCCCTTTTTTGTATTGCTGCATTAGTTCCTTTTTGCGAGTGAGCTGCAGGACCTTTTGATCCACCGCTGAGAGGAAGGCGGCAATTTTTTGTTGTTCGGGAAGGGAGGGGAGATTTATTTTTAGGCCTTTAAGATCATTAGTATCTAGCTTACCCGCACCAATACCTGTACCAACCACCAAGTTCAATAAGAAGTTTTGCTTTGCACAGAACCATTGATAGAGGAAATCAAGCATTAGCTCATCAAAAACAGAAATGGACTTTACATCTTGGTTAAATGCGACGTCCAACCCAGTAATGCCAATGGGGATCTTATTATACAACATGCTTCCCCGAACCAAAATTAACAAGCTGCCCTTAAATGCTAGTTTCGAACCTTTCTCAAGACCGATTTGCGATATTTTTAACTCCGAATCTACTAAATACTTATCTTTCATTGAAGATGCAGTAATCCAGGGTATGTCTCCATCCCAATACGTGGATACCTCTTTTGAAGGTGTCCCACCGGAACGCCATTTGGTCAATTGTCCAAGCTGAAAAGGAGTAGTTTGTTCCTTAAATTCGTCGAATCGCAACCAACCTACGGTTCTATTTTCTGCTTTGTTATCAACTAGTACCTCCATATTTAGAATGGTGTATCTATTCCCAAAAGCTGACAGTACTCAGTAATAATCTTATCTGTCTTTCGCATTTCTGTCTCCAAATCCTTTAATTCATTTGAAACCGCTTGTAAATCTACCGGCTCCTCTTCTTCAAAAGTATCTACATAGCGAGGAATGTTCAGATTGTAATCGTTTTCCTGGATTTCTTCTAATCTAGCCAGATAGCTATACTTATCCAGAGTTTGCCGTTCACGATAAGTATCGATGATCTTCTCAATATCTTCTATTCTTAACCTATTTTGAGTCTTTACCTTCTCAAAATGTTCGCTTGCATCAATAAATAGGATGTCGGTATTATCCCTTCTCTTTTTTAATACCAGAATACAGGTGGGAATACTAGTACCAAAGAAGATGTTGGCTGGTAACCCTATCACCGCGTCCAATTGATTTCGTTCATCAATCAGGTATTTACGAATATGGGCTTCTGCGGCTCCCCGAAATAACACTCCGTGGGGCAATACACAAGCCATAATTCCATTTTCGTCATCCAATTGGTGAACCATGTGCTGTACAAATGCAAAATCAGCTTTGGTCTTAGGCGCTAATCTTCCGTAGGGGGCGAAGCGGTCATCATTCATCTTTAAAGGATCGGCACTCCAATTGGCAGAAAAGGGGGGATTAGCCACTACCGCTTCAAAAGTCATTTCGGGATGCTGAGGCCTTTCCAGGGTATCTTCATTCTTTATATCAAAGTGCCGGTAATGCACATTATGCATGATCATATTCATGCGGCAAAGGTTGTAGGTAGTAGGATTACTCTCTTGCCCATAATATGCTCCCACTTCCCTTACTTCCTTAGCTACTTGCAATAACAAGGAACCACTACCGCAGGTAGGATCGTACACGCTCTTTAAGCGGTCCTTACCTGTGGTCACTAGTTTAGCTAGTACCTTACTTACCTCCTGAGGGGTATAAAACTCCCCAGCCTTTTTGCCGGCACCGCTAGCAAATTTTCCAATCAAATACTCATAAGCATCACCTAATATATCGCTTGCATTATTGTCCAATTCAAAGTCTACTTTATCCAGATGAGACATCACCTTTACAATCAACTCATTTTTATCGTCCACCGATTTTCCAAGCTTGCTGCTGCTTAGATCCAAGTCCTCGAACAAATTTTCAAAATCCTCTTCACTGGCGGTGCCCATGGTGCTTTGCTCAATGTTACGCAGTACCTTGGTTAGATCCTCTAAAATAAATTTTGCTTTTCCGTTGCCATTACCACGACTTACTAAGGAACTGAATAACTCTTGAGGTTTTAAAAAGTAGCCCAGATTTTCAATAGCCAACTCTTGAATAGCATCCAAATATTGTTGCCCCTGCTCAGAGGCTTCCGCAATCTCTCGGTACTTAAGCCCATCGGGCTTTAACATAGTGTTGGCATACTGAAGCATTTTCTCACTTAGGTACTTGTAGAAGATAAATCCCAGTATGTAATCCCGGAAATCATCTGCATCCATTTTACCGCGTAGTTCATCGGCAATGTTCCATAGCTCTTGGTGGAGTGGTTGTTTGTTGGTCATAGAGAGGGCTTATGGGGTTTGATCACGAAAAATAGCTTTTTGAATTATACTCCAATAGTAATAACAAAAAATAATTTTCGAAGAGTAACCTTAAGTGTCTAAAATCATTAATAGAAATTCCATTCAGTCGACGGGCTAGGCTTTGGTTCCTGCTCCTCCATGATTTGAATGATTTCTTGAAGCTGTTTTTCATTAATCAAAATCTCATCTTTACGTATCAAATTAAGAACTATCCCTATAACGGAGGAGGCCAAAGCTACATAAATCCCAAATTGTTGGACTTTTAAAGACTTTCTGATCGAGGCTGTTTCTTCAGTCAAAAACCCTCTCCTAACGAAAGCTTTAAGTTCTTGTGACGGATAAAAGTCTAAATTTCTATATTTCAGAATCTTTTGCTTTAGAATTTTATCACCAAATAAATGGTCATGTCCATGTTCCAATGCTTTTCCAATTTGCACAATAGGCTCCAAATCGATGTCAAGACTTAGGGCAAATGGAAATATATACCCTTTCTCTAATAACAAATCAATCAAGGCCACCTTTTTCATAATCTCCTCAAAAAACTCCTCAAAATAATCGTTAAATCCTTCTTTAAATATTTTTGGGTCTGCCCTAATTACCAGATCATGGAAGGTTTTCCCTGTTTCCTCCAAACGGAGTTCAATACAACCTTTAGCAAGTAACTCCTGCGAAAAGAAATCCGTAAACCGCACTTTATTTTTGGTTATCAAATTTCTGATGACGTCTTTTTCTCTTTTGCTTAATTCCCTCATAGATCCCCCATTTGATTGTATGTTTGAAGTATTTGAGAATGAAATATACAAATATCAAGTATTCAAGATGCACGTATTTCTACGTGAATTTGGGTGAATCCTGGCCTCTGGTATACTTTTAAATCAGGGGCTTGTATTTTTAGTATCATTGTTTACGCCTTTATTGAAAAGATCCACTGAAATGCAAAAAACTTTTTCCTACGATATAATCTACATTATTGAGTCACTCAGCCTTGATGAAAGGAAGACCGGTACATTACTCTATGACGATATTGTAAAAAGACGTTGCGAACAATTTGGACATACAAAATCAAGATTAATTTCAGTTGATAATAAATTCGAATTTAATTCAGCCCTAGATGATATTCGAGAATCAATTTTCGATGAACAATTATATCCGTATATCCACTTTGAGATTCACGGGGGTACCAGCAACCAGGGTTTGGTGTTAAATTCAGACGATATAATCAAATGGACCAACTTGATTTCTCAACTTAGGGAAATCAATGTTTCCTGCCGAAATAATCTTTTTGTGTCATTTGCTACTTGCTATAGCGCATACTTTATAAAAGTAATAGCCAATGAACTAAATAAACCTACCCCGGTACTAGGATTGGTGGCAGCAACTGAAAACATCGGCGAAAAGGATTTAGAGTTTTCGTTTTTGGATTATTTTGATGTCCTTTTAACCACTAATGATGTTACAAAGGCAATTAAAGCCCTAAACACCTCAATTCCAGGTAAGCAACTATTCAGTTATATGACATCCGATGCGCTTTTCGACCGCCTGTATCAAAAACATGTCAATCCTCGCATCCAAAACACCATGATAAGGGATATTCAGAAAACAGTGAAGACTAGAGATCCAAGTTTATCTAATAAACAAATTAGGGACAAGGTCAATCGATGGAAACAACTGGAACAAAGTGAACAAATTAAGAAATTAAGACAGGTGTTCTTGATGCTAAACCATTAATCGGGTATTACCCGATTAATGGTGAAAATGCATAAATGCTAGGTCCTACATTAATTTTTACCTGGGTATATTTGCGAGAAGTCACTCACTAGAAATGACTAGTTTATTCTGTTTACATTTTGTAGGATACATAAAAATGGTGCTTTTTCATTATTGAAAATGCTGTCAATCCTTTATATCTTAATTATAGTGTACTCATTATCAGCTACCCTATTTAAAATAATTACATGAAAAACTACGCAATGGAATTTGTTATTTATCGGGACTACAATGATATTTTGGACAATTTAAATGCTATTCTTGAAAAGTATAAAATACTCCCAAGTGGTTACATAAGTGATCCAGGAACATCAGAATCCGGAGTTGTTTTTA
>JAJCYK010000103.1 GCA_029262935.1 Cytophagales bacterium
AGTGTTCTGGATTTTATCCTGGTCTATTGAAAGCCATTTCAATAAAGTGTCTTGCACGATATCCTCAGCGTCGGATAAAGATCCTACCATTTTGGTGGCAATGCTGTTAAGCATTGGATAGTAAGAACTTATGGTTTGAGAATGGTTCATTTAATACTCAAAGTTACACTTAATTTTGTGATTTTCTGAGAGAAATAAGCAAATGCTTCCTTCAATTCATGTCAACTGTAAGTATAGGGACAATTTAATGTCAATCGCCTTGTTAGCTTACTTTTACTGCGGCTAAACATCTTTTAACGATAAATGACCAAAAGAAGGGGCTTGGTGTTTTTATTGAGAGTTGAGCAAAAAGCTCAAGGCCAGTATGGGAGAATAATTTGCCATCACCCATGAAAACCACCTAACAAGCCTAGTAAGAGCGGAAGAGATGTTTGTCTAAGAAATGATACACCTGCTTAAATGGTGTTTAGTGCCACTCCTACAGGGAGTACCTCAACATTTGGTCTACTTTTAAGATCACCTAACAGTTGATCTAAGAAATCCGCACTAATAGGACCCCAACCTTCGTGTCCTAACCCATGGGTATTAAATATGAACCAACCTTTTGGTCCCTCAAGGAAAGCATCTATTAGCTGTTGTACTCTTTCATCGATATTGTCAGGACCACCCATAGCACAATTTAGTTTCACCTGTCCCTGATGAGGTAATGGGTTAAAGCCATTACTAAATCCTTGGCCCATATCTCTAAATGCTTTTACTTGAGTAGGCAACCAGGCCGTTAACTCCGGAGTTGAGGCATTAAAAGGGAAATTGAAAATTGCCTCTTTAGGATCGAAATCACGGAGGTTTTGTTTGAAATAATCCAAACATCTCATAATAAGGTCTTGAGCTTCAACAAAAGGCATTTTGGACAGGTTAGCATGTTTAAATCCATGCGGCATAACTTCATGCCCCCTTTGTTTAAGTTCATTCCATACCTCAAAGTCTCCTAGCAGTGGTTTCAACATATATTCGTCAGGCTCTATAAAAGAAGGAAGGTGCCCGGTTGCCAATACATTAAAACAACCTTTAAGTTGATGCTTTTCGTAAATTTCAGCTGCTTTTAAAAAAGACTTCTTAAATCCATCGTCAAAGCTAAGGCTGATGAAGTGCGTTGTCCTTGGTTTCAAGCTCATCAGACCGGGCATTGCTAGAGCAGTAGCTCCAATACCTATGTTTTTTAAAGCTTTTCTGCGATCATATGATAAGATCATAACATATCCATTAGATTGGAAGTAATATAATGAAATTGTCAAAATTCTAATTGCTCCCGGGCTTAAGCCAACCCAACACCTATCAGCACAAGTCCGTATAATTACTTTATGACAAATACTGCCAAAACAATAATTAGATTAGCCAAGCCTAGTGAGTTTGAAACAATTGGACAAATAATGGTAAAGGTTTATTCGAGTCTGGAAGGATTCCCTACTGCTTCCGAGCAGCCTGCCTATTACCACATGTTGGCCAACATTGGGGATTTTACCAAAAAACCTGGAACAGAATTACTGATTGCTATTTCCACGGAAAATGTAATCCTTGGTGGCGTGGTCTATTTCAGCGATATGCGAAATTACGGCTCTGGTGGTAGTGCCCCGTTGCAAAAGGACGCTGCTGGATTTCGATTGTTAGCAGTTGACCCACAAGCAAGAGGTCAAGGAATAGGTAAGGCATTATCCAAAGCTTGTATAGACAAAGCAATGGCACACAGTCAATCCCAACTTGTCATTCACACCACCAATGCCATGCAAGTGGCTTGGGACATGTATGAAAAGTTGGGATTTGTCCGATCCCCGGACTTGGATTTTGTGCAACAAGAACTTCCTGTATACGGATTCAGGTTAAAATTTTAGCCATTACCATGGTAATAGCGTTCCTTGATGATTTTGCCATCACTCCAAGTTGACGCTACCGCTTGCTCCACTCGAACATGATTTCCATCTTTCTCTATGTACTCCATTACGGCTTCGTAAAAAGAAACTCCTTCATTTACCGCATGGTCAGTCACGGTATAGCCAACGAATTCCGCTACGTTTTCCAAAACTTCAGCTTCTAATTTCATATTGTGTTCTTTGCCATATTTGGGAGGTGAGTTTCCTTCAATCAAGGCCACATCGTCATGCAAATATTTTTCCTGAGCTTCTAAAAACTGACCCTCTCCTAACATGCCAAAAAGGTCTTGCAAGTTTCGAGCAATTTGTTCTTTTGTATCTTTCATGATTTTAAAATTTCTTATGTTCTAGACTAGTTTCGTATAGTACAAAGCTATTCGATTACTTCCTCTATAAGAATGGACAAACGTTCCTTAGGTTTGGATTTTTTGACATTCCCATAAGATGGTGCTGAGAAAACGTTTCTCCGTAGGTCATGCCATCGACAATAAACTATTTATGTTGGTAATCTTTGTTAATCATTCCAACCACCGGAAAGATTACCGTGTCCTTGATAAAACCCTACTTATTATGAAACGAAACCTTACCAACCTTTGTCTTTGTCTGTCCTTTTGTACATTCATCCTGTCCTGTGATGATAGTATCATTCCCGACGACCCGGCTAGTTCCGGTCGGAGTTTAGGTCTAACTTCCGAATATTCAGATGGCGGAGGTTTTGTTGGCTGTGGAAGTGGTGGCGATTCCACTACCACCTATGAACCAGGTGTGATCACAGCAGGTGAATGGAATGATTTAAATGAATGGGACTATTGG
>JAJCYK010000104.1 GCA_029262935.1 Cytophagales bacterium
TAGCTAAAAGCGCGGTACGTGATTGTTTGCCACCGAACATGGACGTTTCCACTATATCCCACCTGATCACCGTGAGCTGTACCGGATTATACGCTCCCGGATTGGATATCGAACTGATCGAAGGATTAGGGCTTAAACCCAGCGTACAGCGTACAGCAATTAACTTTATGGGTTGTTATGCCGCGTTTAATGCTATAAAGATTGGTCAAACCATATGTCAAGCCCACCCACAAGCCAAAGTTTTAATTGTATGTTTAGAGCTCTGTAGCATCCATTTCCAAAAAGCTAATCAGGAAGACTTTATTTTATCAAATGCCTTGTTTGGCGATGGAGCGGCGTCACTGTTAATGGAAGGTACTCAAAGCGACGGTGGTCTTGATGTATTGGCTACCTATGGTGAACTATTGCCTGAAGGAGCAAAGGAAATGGCTTGGCAAGTAGGTAACTTGGGATTTGAAATGAGGTTGTCACGCTATGTGCCGGATTTAATAGCCAATGGTATCGAAAAACTCACCTCAAGTTTGATGAAACAAGGGCCCTGGCAACTATCTGAAATCGATTATTTCGCTATTCACCCCGGAGGTAAGCGCATTTTGGAGTCCATACAACAGGCCTTGAACATCACCAACGAGCAAAATCGGTTTGCTTTTGAAGTGCTTAGAAACTATGGCAACATGTCCTCACCTACCATTCTTTTTGTATTAAAGGAAATTTGGAATAACTTGAAAATAGAAGATAAAGGAAAGAGAATATTGTGTTTTGCTTTTGGTCCCGGACTAACTATGGAAAGCATGATCTTGCAAATAAAATCCAGCCATGACAATTAAAAGAAGAAAATTCATTCAGCAATCTGTGGCTGGCACCGCCATGGCAAGTACCGGTCTCTGGGCTTGTCAACCAGCCACCAATGACGAAATTCCAGCCGCGGTAGTACCTCAATCGAGTGGCACTATGCCCTTAGTGATTGCCACTTGGGACAATTTCGAAGCCACTCAAGCTGCGGCAAAGGTTCTGGAAAAAGGCGGTTCCGCTCTAGATGCGGTAGAGGCTGGCGCACGGGTACCAGAAGCCGACCCCAATGATTTAAGTGTGGGCCTGGGGGGATTGCCAGACATTAAGGGGGTGGTAACTTTGGATGCTTGCATTATGGATGACCTAGGCAATGCCGGTGCTGTTTGCTTTTTGCAAGGCATCAAGCATCCCATATCAGTTGCCCGCAAAGTAATGGAACAAACTTCTCATGTCATGCTTAGTGGTCAAGGTGCTTTGGAGTTTGCCTTGGAGCAAGGGTTTGTAGAAGAAAATCTCCTTACAGTGTCTTCCAAGAAGCATTGGGAAGAGTGGCTGAAAGATCAGAAACCGTTTGGGGAAACCAATTTTGAGAATCACGATACCATCGGTATTCTAGCGTTGGATGCTCAAGGAAACATTAGTGGAGCCTGCACGACCAGTGGTATGGCGTTTAAATTGCATGGGAGGGTCGGTGACTCCCCCATTATCGGTGCAGGAATGTATGTTGATAATGAGGTGGGAGGTGCTTGCGCTACTGGTGTCGGAGAATATGTAATGAAAACCCTAGGATCGTTTCTAATTGTAGAATTAATGCGCCAAGGTAAATCTCCTCAAGAAGCCTGCGAGGAAGCCATAAAAAGGATTGTAAAAAGACAACCCAAACTCTACCGTGAATATGAAGTGGGATATTTAGCGATAAATAAGTCAGGGGTATATGGCGCATATGGAACGGAAAAAGGTTTTGAATATACCCTATATCAAGACGGCGAAAACAATAAGTACCCTGCGGAGCATTTCTTAAAATCTTAAACTTTCACCTATGAAAAAATTAGCGATTATCTTTGTTTTGTTTACGCTAGGTACGGGGAGCCTGTCTGCTCAAAGAACTCAGAAACCTGTATTACATGCTAAGAATTGGTTGGCCATCACCGGCAAGCCACTCGCAGCCACTTCCGGCGCCATGATGTTTCAACAAGGAGGAAATGCCGTAGATGCGGCCTGCGCCATGCTAGCTACAACCTGCACCATGTGGGACGTACTCAGCTGGGGCGGAGAAACTCAAGCACTCATTTACAACCCCAACACGGGGGAAGTCATTGGTATTAATGCCTTAGGGGTAGCGCCTACAGGAGCGACGCCTAAGTTTTATACAGAACAAGGCATGGAGTTCCCTCCAGCTTATGGACCATTAGCAGCGGTAACACCTGGTACTCCAGGTGGATTATTAACGATGCTAGCAGAGTATGGAACCATGAGTTTAAGTCAAGTTTTGGCACCGGCCGTTCAAATGGCTGCCGGCTATCCCATAGAAGAGCAAACTGCCAGTCGAATCGAATCTGAGAAGGACCGCATTCGAGAGTGGCCCTACAGTAAAGCAATCTTTTTAGTCCATGAAGGTGAGCGCGAAGCACCGATGGCTGGAGAAATGTTTGTGCAAGCCGATTTAAAAGCAACGCTTGAAAAACTAATTGCAGCGGAATCAAAGGCCTTAAAAATGGGAAAATCCAGGAAAGAGGCGATTTACGCAGCCTACCAACGCTTCTATCGAGGAGATATTGCCAAGGAATTCGTAAGAGGAACTAAGGAGCAAGGTGGACTCATCACCATGAAGGACCTGGACCAATGGCAAGTACACATTGAAAAGCCTGTAAAAACTACGTACAAGGATTATGAAGTGTACAAACTCACTACTTGGGTACAAGGTCCAGTAATGCTGCAAGCGCTCAACATGCTGGAACAATTGGACGTTAAAAGCATGGGTTACAACACCGCCCCCTATATCCATGCCTTATACCAGGTAATGAATTTGGCATTTGCTGATCGGGACTTTTACTATGGGGACCCTTATTTTCCACCAGAAGAGCCGGTGGACGGTTTGTTATCGAAAGATTATGCCAAACAAAGGTTGGAAACCATAAACTGGGAGAAAAACGACCCTGATGTTAAACCTGGAGATCCATACCCCTTTCAGGGAAAGGAAAAAAACCCCTATTTAGAATATCTTGATGAATGGTCCAACAAAGTAAGTGAACATATTACGAGTGAGGAAGAACGTTCGTATCAAGAGGCTTTTTTCGCAGGGACTACTTCAATCCAAGCTGCCGATGCCGAAGGCTGGGTAGTCAGTGTGACCCCTAGCGGCGGTTGGGTACCAGCAGCGGTGGCTGGCAAAACGGGTGTTGGTCTAAGCCAACGGATGCAAAGTTTCGTGCTTGACCCTACAGAAAACCCCTTTAATGTCTTGGAGCCAGGAAAACGGCCGCGTGCTACCTTGACTCCCAGCATGGCCCTAAAAGATGGCAAGCCATACGTGTCCTTTGCAGTGCAGGGGGGTGATGCCCAAGATCAAAATAGCATCCAGTTTTTTCTGAATATGGTGGAATTTGACATGAATGTACAGGAAGCGGTAGAAGCTGCCAACATCCTTAGTTACCAGATGCGTAATAGTTTTGGTAAACATGAGATTAAACCAGGAAATCTTACCCTTAACGAGGCGGTCCCACCTTGGGTTCGACTAAAGTTAAAAGGGATGGGGTACAAACTTACGTTCTCGCCCCGGACCTCAGGACCCCTAAATGCCATCTATTTTGATAGCGCTCATGGCACCATGTGGGGTGGTTCTAGCAATGATGGTGAAGACTATGGTATTGGATGGTAAGACTGGCGTACACTATTTCAATAAATATAACCTATGAAATACCGCTTATTACCTCGTACTGGTTGGCAAATCAGTGAAATCAGTTACGGGTGCATGTCCTTAGGTCTAGACCATAAAGTGAATGAAGAACTGTTACGGCGAGCAGTAGATAAAGGCATTAACTTTTTTGATACTGCTGATCTTTACGATAAAGGCGAAAATGAAATAAGTGTAGGCAAGGCCTTAAAAACCATTCGAAAGGACGTCTTTATTGCGAGCAAGGTTGGGAACCAATGGCGCGCGGATGGGTCGGGTTGGGACTGGAATGCTAATAAACAATACATCCTCAAAACAGTAGAAGGAAGTCTAAAGCGGCTACAAACGGACTATATTGATCTGTACCAGTTGCATGGAGGCACCCTGAATGATCCCATCGATGAAACCATCGAAGCCTTTGAGGAGTTAAAAACCAAAGGGGTAATTCGGCAGTATGGCATATCGTCCATCAGACCGAATGTTATCCGTGAATATGTAAAGAGGTCCAACATCGTTAGCGTAATGATGCAATACA
>JAJCYK010000105.1 GCA_029262935.1 Cytophagales bacterium
TTCGTGGTTTTGGATGCAAATTATCATGCTGATGGCCGTGATCATTTTTATAGAGAAGGGGCGGATTGGCAGGACACCAATATTAATCAAGAACAACTAGATTGGTTACAAGACGATTTGGGTAGGGACTCTCGTCCTACAGTGGTCTTTTGCCATCACCCCCTTTTTGAATACCAACGAGAAGGAATGAAGTTTCATGTTAATCAATATGAAAAGGTGCAACAAATCATCCAAAAATCTAATCGGGTAATCAGTGTTTTTCAAGGTCACGTACACGAAGAAAAACACCAAAATATCTCCGGTATTCACTACCTAACCCAATTGGCATTAGTGGATTTCTCTGGAATAGTGAATAATAGCTTTTCCATAGTTGAAATTGATCACAAGTCCATCTTGGTGAAAGGATACCGTAGAGTCTCTGATCTATCCATAACTTTAAACTAGTCCATCATGAGCATTGACGAAAAGATTCTAACTTTGCACCCTCAAGGTAAACAAGGTGTAAACATTCAAAAAAGCAAATACGATGTAGTGCGGAATTTCATAATTCAAACCTTACAGGCTTACGGTGTAATCTCTTATGAAGATCTTTCAGATTTGGCTGAAGAAAAACTGTCAGACTTTCCCGGCAAAGTAGTTTGGTACGTAGTGACTGTCAAACTGGACTTGGAGGCTAGAGGAATCATTGAACGTGTCCCTAAAACGAGCCCACATCAGCTCAGAATGACTACAGATTCATAAAAAAGTAGAACCACATAAAAATGAATCACAGAATACTAGGTAAAACAGGCTTTAAGGTTTCTGAAATTTCTTTGGGGACTTGGCAAGTGGGAGGTAAATGGGGCAGTGGATTTGACAATAAAAAGGCACAAGAGATCTTAAATGTGGCTATAGATGAAGGTATCAATTTTATAGATACCGCGGATGTTTATGAAAATGGGCTAAGTGAGTCTGCGGTGGGAAGGGTAATAAGATCAAGATCAGAAAAAGTCTATGTAGCTACCAAATGTGGCAGGCAAATTAACCCCCATGTAAGCGATGGATACACCCCGGATGCCTTGCAACAATTCGTAGAGGACAGCCTACGTCGAACAGGGCTAGAGACCCTAGATTTAATCCAATTGCATTGTCCTCCCGCGGAGGTGTATGGAAGGCCTGAGATTTTTGAGATTTTTGATCGTCTTAAGACCCAAGGAAAGATACAAAACCTGGGAGTGAGTGTGGAAACAATTGAGGAAGCTTTATTGGCCATTGAATACCCTAATGTGACTACCATTCAAATTATCTTTAACTTATTTCGGCAAAGGCCAGCGGAACGTTTCTTTAAAAAGGCTGCAAAAAAATCTGTAGGAATAATTGTGAGAGTACCGTTGGCCAGCGGGTTGTTGACTGGGCTATATGGCACACAGACTCATTTCGATCCGGCAGACCACCGCAACTTTAATCGTAACGGTGAGATGTTTGACAAAGGGGAAACCTTTTCTGGCATCAATTATCACACCGGTATTAAGGCGGCGAAGACTCTAAAGGATTTGTTTCCAGGTGAAACAAATTTGGCTCCACGCGCTTTGCAATGGATCCTTAGATTCCCGGAGGTCAGTTGTATTATACCGGGAGCATCAAAAAAAGAACAAGTGCTTTCTAATCTTTCGCTCTATGACTTACCCCCCTTAACTAATGAAAAAGTCATGGGTATGGACACTGTTTATCAGCAACAAATAGCTCCAGAAGTACACCATTTGTGGTAAGAATTTTAATTGTTATTTGACCAGGCTATGAATGCTATTAAATTGTATCTCTCACAACGCCTGTTGAGCATGTCGCATGCTTTTAACGGACTGGTAGTATTATTTCAAGAAGAAAAAAATGCCCGAATACATTTAGTAATTGCCGCAATAGTAGTTTGTTCCGGTATTTTCTTCAAAATAACCGCCATAGAATGGATGCTTTTACTGCTGGCCATAACGGCCGTAATAGCCATGGAATTGGTTAATACGGCTCTTGAGAATATGATTGATTTTGTTAGTATCGAAGAGCATCCTAAAATCAAAAAGACTAAGGATTTGGCTGCGGCATCCGTTTTAGTATTTGCCCTACTGGCATCAATTATCGGATTGATTGTTTTCGTTCCCCATGTACGGTCTCTACTTGACTAAGATAGTTTAAAAGGTGTCATTTTTGATATCTTGCTCACTTTTCCCTAGTTTGTACCTGATTACCAGCCCGGGACCTAATGCAGTTTTAGTTCAGGTTCCTTAAGTTCCCGCCAGATCCTTTTATCTATTTGATTAGATAACACTATCGTATTTTAAAATATTAAACCCTTAAAGAATGAAAAAATTAACAGCAGAATTTATTGGTACGCTGTGGCTCGTGTTGGGAGGTTGTGGTAGTGCCGTATTGGCAGCAGCTTTTCCAGAATTGGGAATAGGCTTTGTTGGTGTGGCTTTGGCCTTTGGCCTGACAGTTCTTACTATGGCCTATGCTATCGGTCATATATCAGGTTGTCACTTAAACCCGGCAGTATCTATTGGCTTATGGGCTGGTGGTCGCTTTGACGCCAAGGAATTGCCGAAGTACATTATTTCTCAACTATTGGGAGCCATT
>JAJCYK010000106.1 GCA_029262935.1 Cytophagales bacterium
GTTTAACGGGCTTAGGAGCCCTGGTAGGCTACAGCGCTTTTTGGGTAGTCCTTGGCGAGGTGATTGGAGTCAGCGCCGCATGGTTTTTAATGGCCAAACCATTCAAGAAACTAACCGATCAATATCAGAGTATAACGGTCCCAGACTATTTACACAGCCGATTCGGATCAAATAAACCCACGTTGAGAATCATTGCGGCAAGCGCTCTTACTATTTTTGTTATCATTTATGTAAGTGCTCAAATTGATGCCACGGGCTCCGCTTTTGAATCTTTTTTAGGCTGGAATTATTATGCTGGGGCTTTGATCGGATTTTTTATTGTGGTCGCTTATATATTTTACGGTGGTTTTGTAGCGGTGGCTTGGTCGGATGTTTTTCAGGGATCATTAATGTTTCTTGGTTTGGTGTTGTTGCCGATTTATATTCTCTTTCAAGTGGGCTCATGGGAACCAATCCATCTTAAGTTAGTGCAAATAGATCCTGCTTTGGTGAGTGCCTGGGGGCCTGGTGGATTATCTCTTTTAAATGTGTTTGCCATATTTGGATATGCCATGATTGGCTTGGGCTTTATGGGCTCTCCTCAGGTGTTTGTGAGGTTTATGTCAATAAAAGATACGGGAGAAATACGCAAAGGACGTTGGGTAGCTTTAATATTTACTTTACTTACTGATAGTGCAGCGGTAGCCATAGGTATCTTGGGCAGGTATCTTTTTGAGACTGAATCTGTAGATGTAGAAGTTTTGCTCGGAAATGGTGGTCAAGACGTATTGCCAATGGTAGTGTCCGAATTGTTGCCTCTGACCTTACAAGCTACCTACATAGCAGTAGTGTTAGCAGCAATTATGTCTACTATTGACTCCTTGTTGGTAGTAGGAAGTAGCGCGGTAACTCGTGATTTTGATCAACAAATTTTCAAAAATGAGCGTAGCAACCTGGCACAATTCTCTAGAAGGATAACCCTAATAATGGCTTTGGTGGCTTTGGCCATGGCCCTGATAATATCTGTAATTTCTCCCACGCGTACCATTTTTTGGTTTGTGATATTTGGCTGGTCAGGTATTGCTGCCACTTTTTGTCCTGTAATCATTCTCTCTTTATTTTGGAAACAATATTCTGAAAAGGGAGCCATAGCCAGTATGATTACTGGATTTTTATGTGTACCCCTGTTCAAATTTGGAGCTACTAACCTTCCTGTAGTGGGCATTTATTTCGTGCAAATTGCGGAATTGCTCCCTTCCTTTTTATTATCGTTTCTCGTGGGGATCCTAGTTACAAAAATTACCCTTCGTAAAGGATAACATCTCCTGAAGTATTAGTAAATTGGAATTACCAATGATCCAAACAGTAAGCTTTTTAGTTTTAACAAAATATGTCAATACTAATTAAAAACGGAAGAATAGTAACCGCGGAAGCGGATTACAACGGTGATATTCTTATAGATGGAGAAGCAATTAAAGCTATTGGTGAAAACCTCGATTCTGAAGGCCACACCATCCTAGATGCTACTGATAAAATTGTTTTCCCAGGTGGTATTGATCCACATGTTCATTTGGACATGCCTTTTATGGGAACCTCGTCCAGCGATGATTATCATACCGGTACTGCGGCAGCACTTCATGGTGGAACGACCATGGTTATCGACTTTATCTTGCAAACTCAAGGCAAGTCGTTACATAGTGCTTTGCAAACTTGGCAAGAGAAATCTCAAGGTAAAGCATGTGCGGACTATTCGTACCATATGGCTGTCACTGATTACAATGACCAAACAAAATCTGAAATCAAAGATTTGATTGAAAAAGAAGGCATCAGTTCTTTTAAAACCTTTATGGCTTACAAAGGCGCATTGATGATTGATGACAATCAAATGATTGGTTTGATGCAAGAAGTTGAAAAACAAGGTGGCATAGTTACGGTACATGCCACTAATGGTGATATGATTGATCATCTGGTGGCGAAATTCAGGAAAGAAGGAAAGCTTTCCCCTTTATATCACTACTTGTCTCAACCAGAAATTACCGAAGCAGAAGCTACTGCTCGATTTACAGACATGGCCTTCTATACTGATGTGCCTGCCTATATTGTTCATTTAACCTGCGAGGGTGCACTAAATGCCGTGCGAAAAGCCACGTATCGCAATCAAAAAGTTTTTGTGGAGACTTGCATTCAATACTTGCTTCTGGATGCCTCTCTCTATGATAAGGGGTTTGAGGGTGCTAAATGGGTAATGAGCCCCCCTTTGAGAGAAAAGAAGGATCAATCCGCGTTGTGGGCTGGGATAAATCAAGGCCTCGTCCAAGTGCTCGGAACGGATCATTGCCCGTTCAATTGGGATCAGAAGAAAATGGGTGAAAACGATTTTTCTAAAATTCCCAATGGCCACCCTGCATTAGAGCATCGCCTGGAATTGCTGCATTCTGAAGGCGTTCGTAAAGGAAAAATCAGCTGGAATACTTTTGTAGCCATCACGTCTACAAATGCTGCTAAGATCTTTGGTATGCACCCTAGGAAAGGCTGTTTGACGGTGGGTTCGGATGCTGATATTGTTATCTTTGATCCTAATAAAGAACACCAAATATCTGCCAGTACCCATCATCATCGCTGTGATTATTCTGCCTATGAGGGTTGGCAAGTTATTGGCAAATGTGAGACGGTTTTATTAAGAGGAAAAATTGCTGTACATCACAACGAGCTGCAGGTGAGTCCAGGAAACGGAAAATTCATTAAAAGAGGTACCGTAAGTAAAGTTATTTAATCATGCCTAGAAAAGTAAAATCAGGATTAATCCAAATGAGTCTCCCTTTAACTGAAGGCGAAGGGAGTATTCAGGAAATACAAGAGGCCATGCTACAAAAACATCTTCCTTATATTGAAGATGCCGGCAAGCAGGGTGTACAAATATTATGTTTGCAGGAGATTTTTAATACGCCCTATTTCTGCCCTAGTCAGGACTCCAAGTGGTACGTGACGGCCGAAGCGGTACCAGGACCTACGGTAGAAATGATGCAGGAGTACGCTAAAAAATATAATATGGTCATGATTGTTCCGATATACGAAAAAGAACAAGCTGGCATTCTTTACAATACCGCTGCCGTAATTGATGCCGACGGCAGTTACTTGGGTAAATACCGCAAAAATCATATTCCGCATACCTCGGGTTTTTGGGAGAAATACTTCTTTAAACCCGGAAATTTAGGTTATCCCGTTTTTCAAACTAAATATGCAAAAGTTGGAGTCTATATATGTTATGATCGTCATTTCCCAGACGGAGCCCGTATCTTGGGTTTAAATGGAGCGGAAATAGTTTATAACCCGTCGGCCACTGTTGCAGGTCTTTCTCAATATTTATGGAAATTAGAGCAACCTGCCCACGCGGCGGCCAATGGTTACTTTATGGGTTGTATAAACAGAGTAGGAAATGAAAAACCCTGGAATCTGGGCAAATTCTATGGCACATCTTATTTTGTAGACCCACGAGGTCAAATTTTTGCCGAAGCCTCTGAAGACAACGATGAGTTGCTCGTGGCTGAATTTGACTTGGATCTCATTGAAGAGGTGCGTTCTACCTGGCAATTTTTTAGAGATCGCCGGCCTGAAACATACAATAAATT
>JAJCYK010000107.1 GCA_029262935.1 Cytophagales bacterium
GCTGTGTTATGTCTATTGCTGTAGAAAACCTCACTAAACTGTATGGCCAACAAAAGGCTTTGGATGGTATTTCCTTTACTTTGGAAGAGGGAGAAATAGTGGGCTTTTTGGGACCGAATGGGGCTGGGAAATCCACCACAATGAAGATTGCGACCTGTTTTATTCCACCCACCTCCGGTACATTAAAGATTTGTGGATATGATGTCACGCAACATCCCAGGGTAGTTAAAAGTCAGGTAGGGTATTTGCCTGAGCACAACCCCTTATATCTGGACATGTATGTTCATGAATATCTGAGGTTTATAGGCAGTTTACACGGATTGAGTAGATCTTATCTTACCCAACGCACCGGTCATGTGGTTGACCTTTTTGGGTTAACGAGAGAACAAAACAAACAGATAGGCGCTTTATCAAAAGGTTATCGTCAGCGCGTGGGGCTAGCACAGGCGTTAATTCACGATCCTAAGGTATTAATACTTGATGAGCCTACGACGGGCTTGGACCCCAACCAAATTGTGGAGATTCGCAGTTTGATTAAAGAGGTAAGTCAATCAAAAACCGTATTGTTTTCCACTCACATCATGCAGGAGGTGCAGGCACTTTGTAAAAGGGTGGTTATAATTGACAACGGCGCGATCGCTGCTGACCGGGCAGTCGATCAATTACAAGAAGCTTCTAAAACAGCGTCAGCCGGTCTTACCATTCAAATTGATTTTAGCCATAAGTTATCAACCGACGATTTGTTGGCAATCCCAGGCGTTGAGAAGGCGAAGCCCAATCCGTCAGGAGGATTTTTGTTAAAGACCAATGGTTCGCAAGACATTCGTGCCCAGATATTTGAATATGTTGTGGAAAAACAATGGACCTTGGTGGAGCTACAGTTAATATCGGAGAGCTTGGAAGAAATTTTTCAGGAACTTACGGGGAAAGGGGAGTTGGATGATTAGTTTATTTCGCAAAGAAATTGCCGGTTACCTCAATTCACTAATAGCTTATGTAGTCATTAGTGTATTCCTAACGGGCATAGGTTTACTCATGTGGGTGTTTCCCAACACCAATGTTTTGGATTATGGGTTTGCCGATATGCAAACCTTATTCGGTTTAGGACCTTATGTATTCATGTTCCTCATACCGGCGATTACCATGCGTTTGTTTGCGGAAGAGAAAAAATCAGGAACCATGGAACTGTTGTTTACCCGGCCCCTGTCAGACCTGGAGATTATATTAGGTAAATACTTTTCCGCAGTATTTTTGGTAGCCTTTGCCCTGTTACCAACATTGATTTATTATTTCTCGATCTATCAACTTGGTAATCCATCGGGTAATTTGGACAGCGCAGGTATTGCCGGATCCTATGTAGGTTTATTATTGCTAGGAGGTTTTTTCGCGGCACTAGGCACTTTGGCCTCAGCAATTACAGAAAATCAAATAGTGGCTTTTATTTTTGGGGCATTTCTTTGTTTTCTTTTCTATGACGGTATTGATGCTTTGGCCGGTTTGGATATGTTGGGCTCCTTAAGCTACCAGCTGGAAAGACTGGGGGTGGTTTACCACTACAATGCACTCAGCAGGGGTTTATTGGACAGCAGGGACGTGCTTTATTTTCTCAGTATGATTACCGGTGTAGTTCTCTTAACCAAACTATTTATTGGAAGTAGGAAATGGTAGGAAATTGGCCCAAAGTAATTGAGGATATCTTAAAATTTGCCATTAGCATGGTGATACTGGTGATTGCCAATCAATTGATGGGGCATTTTCCACAACGATGGGATTTAACGGAAGAAAAACGGTATTCTATCCAACCTGCCACCGAGACCCTATTAAAGAATTTAGATGAGACGGTTTATGTCGATGTCTATTTGGAAGGTCAACTGCCTGCAGGATTTCTACGATTGCAAAAGTCTATTAAAGAAACTTTGGAGGAATTTCGAATACATGCTGGAAATCGGCTCCAGTATCGATTTATTGATCCTACTGAGGCAACCTCTTCAGAAGCCCGGCAGCAGTTCTACAATCGACTTATTCAAAGTGGCATTCAGGCCTCAAATGTAATAGATACCAAAGATGGACAAAAGACGGAAAAAGTGATCTTCCCTGGAGCTTTAATAAGCAAGGGAGATCAAGAGCTGGGGGTTCTTTTATTAAAGGGTAATTCAGGCGCCGGCCCAGATCAACAATTGAATCAGAGCATCGAAGGCCTAGAGTACGAACTAGGATCTACAATAAGAGCCTTATCTACGAATGACAAAAAACGCATTGCTTTAATCAAAGGACATGGTGAGTTGGATAATCCTGAAATTGTAGACATGACCAACAGTCTATTGGATCGATTCGAAGTTAGGAACGTTAACTTATCTCAAAGACAGAACCTGATTGGCTATGATGTGGCTTTGGTGGTGAAGCCCATACAAATATTTTCGGAGGCAGATAAGTACAAGTTGGACCAGTTTATTATGAATGGAGGTAAAGCCCTATTCTTTTTAGACGCCTTACAAGTAGAAATGGACAGCATTACCGGCCCCGGCACCTATGCGTTTCCCTATGAGACAAATTTGGATGATTTATTATTTAAATATGGCCTACGCATAAACAAAGATCTTATTGTTGATCGTGTCAGTCAAAAATACCCCATAGTAACGGGTACTGTGGGAAATCAACCTAACATTCAATGGGTGTCCTGGCCCTTTTATCCTTTGGTCAACTATGCGGGAGATCACCCCATCGTAAAAAACCTGGACGCTATTAGTGGCAAATTTGTATCAAGTATCGATACGGTGAAGGCACCTGGTGTGGTAAAGACACCTTTGCTTTTCAGCTCCCAATATTCAAGAATTGCAGAGTCACCTGTAAAAGTCAGCCTAAACGATTTAAGAAAGGACTTTGACCCAAATTCATTTAATCAAGGCCCCATACCCTTTGCTTATTTATTAGAAGGTTCGTTCAACTCCCTATACACCAATCGGCTTTTGCCACCGGAAGTGATAACCGATGATTTTAAAGCTCAAGGTGCAACTTCCAAAATTGTGGTGGTGGCTGATGGTGATCTCTTAAGAAATGATATTATCCCCAAAACAGAACAACCATTACCCATGGGATTTGACCTGGCATCTGGGCAAGATGCTTTTGCCAATCGGGATTTTATCATGAATGCCGTGTCGTATCTGGTAGATGATGAGGGTATCATTACGGCCCGAAACAAGGAAATAAAGATCAGACCCTTGGACACCATACGTATAGGCGAGGAGAAAGTAAAATGGCAATTAATTAACTTGATACTGCCTTTAATCTTATTGGTGGTTTATGGCATGCTGCGCCAGGCTTGGAGGAAACGAAAATTTGCGTCATTCAAATGATGGGAAAGAAAAATATCATATTGTCCATTACTTTGCTCGTACTGGTACTGCTTTCGATTGGTTTAAGCCGCTGGAATAGCCACTCGCCCCCCTCCTTTGATAGTAAAGAGTTTTCGATAGATGATGTAAATAACATTAGTCGCATTGTGATGACCAGGGGAGAAGAAGTGTTGGACTGCCGAGCATTTACCCAAGGGTTTTTGATTAATGACACCTATGCCATGGATCAGAACTTACTGGCGGTTTTAGGAGCTGTTTTACAACAAGT
>JAJCYK010000108.1 GCA_029262935.1 Cytophagales bacterium
TGCCCAATTACATTCCGTTATGTAAAAAATAAATACCTAATAATCAGATAGATAACTCCAAACTATTTCCCAATACAGAACTTACTAAAAATATTCTCTAGCAAATCCTCGGTAGTAATCTCCCCGGTTATTTCTCCCAAATGATGTAAAGAGGTACGGATGTCCAAAGCGAGCAGGTCGTTGGTCACTTGGTTTGCAATACCGGTAAGTACATCATCCAGAGCTTCCATGGTGGCCTTTAAACTTTCGTAATGACGCAGGTTCGTAACCAGGGTTTGGTCTTGGCTGATGTGATCTAAAGCCACGGCTTTAACAATACGGGTTTTGAGGGCATCAATATGGGACGAATCTTTGGCGCACAATGGTACTACTTCGAAAGATTTTTGGCTTTGTCCGTTGAAACGTTTATTCGTAGTGAGGCTTTGCAAAAGTTGCTCCGGTGCTTGATCCATCTTATTACCCACGGCAATAAATGGAGTGCCCATAGCCACTAGTTTTTCTTGCTCGGCTTCTATTTCTGCCGGGGTGGAGTTAGTCAAGTCAAACATATAAATTACTAGGCTGGCTTGCTTTAGCTTTTCTTGAGTACGACTTACTCCAATGGCTTCAATGGTATCGGTAGTTTCACGTAAACCGGCAGTGTCAATAAACCGGAAGCTTATGCCTTCGATGGTAATTTCATCTTCGATAAAATCGCGGGTGGTTCCGGGGATGTCCGAAACAATGGCTTTCTCCTCGTTAAGTAAAGCATTGAGTAAGGTGGATTTACCCGCATTGGGCTTTCCTGCAATCACCGTAGGTACTCCTTGCTTTATAGCATTACCCCATTGAAAGCTGGCAATGAGCGGCCTAATCACTTTTTGAATGTTCTCTACCAGTGTTTTTAGCTGATCTCGGCTGGCAAATTCTACATCTTCTTCACCGAAATCCAACTCGAGTTCAATCATGGAAGCAAAGTGAATAAGAGACTCCCGTAGCTCTCGAATTTCTTGTGAAAACCCTCCACGCATTTGGTTCAAAGCCGTACGATGCGCGGCTTGGCTATCAGAAGCGATCAAATCGGCTACCGCTTCCGCTTGTGCCAGGTCGAACTGCCCGTTTAAAAAGGCCCGCTTAGTAAACTCCCCCGGTTGGGCCAAGCGAGCGCCTTGACGCAGCATCAATTGTATGACTTGTTGGACGATGAAGTTGGACCCGTGACAACTGATTTCCACCACGTTTTCTTTAGTATAGCTGTGAGGGGCCACAAAAAGAGAAAGCAGCACTTCATCAATGACCTGATTGCCATCTTTAAGCGTGCCAAAATGAATGGTGTGGCTGGCTTCCTTATTAAGGTCTTTGGATGGAAATATTTGATTGCACATGTCAATAGCCTGGGGTCCGGACAGCCGGACCACCGCAATGGCTCCCACACCGGGAGCGGTAGCTAAAGCGACGATGGTGTTATCGTTTGGTAAATTACTCACAAGGGGTAAGAGTAGTTATTAAATGAGGCATTAAAGGTAGTGAATTGGAGGGTAATTAATCAATAGGAATCACTAATTTGGATTGTTCCCAGTCCTGGTCTGGATAGCATTAATTTTGACCTGCCGTGATAGCATCTAAAGACAGCCCACCTGACACTAAATAATTAAAATTTATAAATATTGATCCGTATATGCTAGCACGAGTCTCGTGTGCAGGAACAATTGGGTGATACACAATATGGGGAGAGGGTTTATTGAAGACTAGGAGTCCTCATTAAACTGCTTTAACATCTTGATGAAATTACTGGCAGGAATATATCCAGCCACTGGCTGATACGGCTGTAGTTTTTCATCCATAAAGACAATACTGGGATAGCCTTGAATGCGGAAGGAATACGCTAGTTCTTGCTCGGTCATGTTTCTTCCGAACAGGTTTACCTGTTTCTTGCCTTCGCCATTCAGCTTTACAGCATAATAATTGGAATTGACGTATTGTACAATTTTGGGATCAGTAAAGGTCTTTTTATCCATTAATTTACAAGGACCACACCAAGTAGCGTAGATATCAATAAACACCTTCCGAGGTTCTTTCTCATTCAAGTCTTTTAATTCATCCAAAGTGACCCACTGAATTTTCACTTCATCAGTTTTGGCTTTATCACCTGGATCAGTAGTAAATGCTCCCAAAATCAATAGGGAAACGAGCAGTACAGCCCATGGTCCGGTGTTGGCGAATTTTCCTTTCATAATGTTATAATACGGATTTACTAAATATAATTCCAATAACCTTGCCAAAGATAACGAGTTGGGGTATTAAAAAGTGTTTGGATTGGGTGGTAATCATACATCTGTAGCGAAACAGACAGTTTGAAATTGCCATTTATCCGCCTCTGGTTCGGGTGGCGCTTGGATACCACATAAGGAATCAAACCAAACTTTGAATCTTCTCCCACAACTGATCCGGATCAAAGGGCTTACTCACATAGTCATTCATACCCACTTCCAGGCATTGTTCTCTTTCTCCTTGCATCGCATGCGCAGTAAGGGCAATTATGGGAATTTCTCCTATTGGAGAGGGTAGTCTGCGAATTTGACGGGTGGCTTCATAACCGTCCATTTCCGGCATTTGCAGGTCCATCAAAATGAGGTCGTAGCTGTTATGCTTTAAGTACTCTAAAGCGCTTTTTCCATCACTGGCTACATCCACCTGATATCCAAAACCACCTAGCACTTTTTCTGCCAAAAGTTGATTTACGGGCACATCTTCTGCCAGCAACACCCGTAAGGATTGTATGGGTTTGGATAAGGGGCTTTGTAATAGATTGGCTTCGCCAGGGGGTTGTTGATTTTCTGCTATGCCCAACACCACAGTGAAGGTAAAGGTAGCCCCTTCACCCACGGCGCTTTCCAACACCACTTCTCCTTGCATGAGGGCTACTAATTTCTTTACAATGGATAGGCCCAATCCCGTGCCTCCATATTGTAAATGAATCTGATCGTGTGCTTGAGAGAAACTATCGAAGATTTTTCTTTGCTTGTTACGGTCAATGCCAATACCGGTATCGCTGACTGCAAATTCCAATACAACTTGCTCGCCGTCCTGCTTAAGTTTACGTGCACTTAGCTTGATGTATCCAGAATCGGTAAACTTAAAAGAGTTCTCCATCAGGTTGGTAAGTATCTGATTGAGCCGGATGGGGTCACCAACTAAATACTTGGGTATTTCTTGGTCAAAATCCAGTATTAACTTCAACTCTTTTTGAATAGCCCTAATCCCGTAATTATTCTGCAGGTTCACCGCTAATTTATTCAATTCAAAAGGGAC
>JAJCYK010000109.1 GCA_029262935.1 Cytophagales bacterium
TGGTATTTGAGGCTTTTACGATCTTATCGTACCACTTGAAGTTTTTATAGTACCTGAACACAAAGGTTACCAAAACCAAAACAATAAGCTCGTTTAGAAAGAGGTCACCCAGGCTATGATTTAAATCAGATGAAGCATAGAATTGAGGGTCGAACACGTTTATGTCTACCAAGGGGCTGGGGAAATCAAACAGCAGCATGCTCCCTCTTATAACAAACAACCCGACCACCATGGCCAGTAAACCCTTATCGAATTGCTGCCCTCGGACGAAATACCGGGAGATCAAGTAGGTGTAATAAAGTAGCAGGACTATCGCCAACAGCACTATAGCAAATAAACTATAGTAAATCGGCATGGATTTTACCTCTACCGTGTCACCAATGGAAATGGAGAATAAATACTTCCCTTCTTTGGTATTGACAGCCAGGCCCTGCCCAGCCTCAGTTATCTGTATGGCACTAGCTCCATTGGGAAAGACGTCTGCATTAAATTCCGCTTGGATATAGTTGTTTTGGATATTTCGAAATTTGTGAATAGGAAGTACCATAAAAATACTACCTCCATTATCCAGGTGTCGGCCTTTAGAAATGTACTGAACCCCTTGGTCTGCAATAAAGGTCCACTCACCTTCATTAAACTGCACGGACTTAGGTACAAAATGAAAATCAGACCAGTAGTGCAAAGAATCTTGCTGAAAAACGAAATATGGGTAATCAACAGGAACAGCATAATCCGAAAAATTGTCAGGATCGTTGATTGTTGTCACCACCTCCTCAAGCTGATAATCCAATTGGTCCAACTCTGCATGCATTCGTTGCGTGATTTGCTGGTAATACTGCTCTTGATTTTTTGATTCGTCTATTAGAACATTAAAAATGCCCCAAGCCACTACCAATGCCAGTAGGCCGATAACTAAGGGGTAATGCTTTATGGGAGCTTGTTTAGCCAATAATTACAGTTTTAATGGAGAAGATCGCTCGTTGCCTTCATAACTTATCCCGCCAAATCCATGTAGAAACAGTACTCTAGAGTAGCGGTACATAAAAGGGAACAAAATTAGTACCATTAAAGGAATGGCTATCATATAATAGTAGAAATCCGGGTTTTTAAACAACAGGTATACCGCGGCACTTACTGCTGCAAAGATCATCAGAGACATGGCATAGCTGACATACATAGCCCCAATAAAAAAACCCGGTTCAACTTCAAACCGCAATTCACATGTTGGGCAATGTGCATGCATGTCGCTGAATTTCTGAACTGTGGAAAACGGGTAAACGAACATTTTACCTTGGCGGCACCTAGGGCACCTAGCTCCCAGTATGGCCTTTAATCTGGATTTTTTGGGCATGAACCTTTCTTTTCTTATACCATAAAAATGCGATGATCGCCACCATTAAATAGGGTGCCACAAAGAGGTATAGAATTCCGGTATTTAATCCTGCAGACAAACTAACACTTCCTTCACTTACGTTATTTTCTACGGCAGCACGGCACATGGCGCATTGAGCCAATCCATTCATAATGCTAGTTAGCATCAAAATGATACTGATAAAAAATATCCGTTTCACGATCATAGTAGTAAGTTACAAAACTCCCTTCTTAAACAGTAAATAATGAGCCACAGTTCACCATGCTCTGCTTTAAAAGGAATAATACGGACTAATCATCAAGTACACAATCACACCTGTTATGGAAACATACAGCCAAATCGGGTATGCAAATTTCACAACCCTACGGTGACGATCAATTTTATCCTTAACTGCAAAGTACAGGGCCATTAAAACTAGAGGAACTACGACAATGGCCAACAATATATGAGACAACAATAAAAAATAATAAACAGGTCTGATCATGCCGGTACCACCAAAACTGGTAGAAGGCGCCGATGCATGATAGATAACATAAGAAACCATGAAGATTGAGCCCAAAATGAAGGCTGCAACCATCATATTTCTATGGTTACCAATTTGTTTATTCTTAATAAAATAAAGCCCCGCCAGTAGCAACAAACTGGTAGTGGCGTTGATGGCTGCGTTTATATGAGGCAAAACATACACCCAAGGACCCGTGGCGTCCACTGCCTGTGGTTTATATATTAAGTACCCTACCAATGCTGGAATAGCTATGGACAATAATACAATTCCTAGTAAAGACTTTCTATCAATTCCTTGATTGGTCATCTTCTCCGTTTATTAACAAAATCTCAATTTCTGTAATCAATCGATCAATTTCTTGGCGGTCATCAGCTTGATAATAACCTCTAATTCGGAGTTGGCCGTCTACTAAAACCAATTGATTGGCAGGATCACAATCTTTTAAATTTAAATTAAATCCACAGACTGCAAGTACCGGCGCTGATTCACTGTATCGCCAAAGATTCCAACTTTCTTTTTCCAAGCCATATGTGGTTGTAAGAGATTGCCAACCGTCAACTTGGTAGTTGCTGTCCAGGGCCAAAGAGACCGTAGACGCTCTGGGGTTGTTTCTATACTTGTTACTAACTCTGGCTAACCCCTCAAGGCTTATGGCTTCACTATCACAATTGTGGATTAGAAAATTAAATATTGTTAGCT
>JAJCYK010000110.1 GCA_029262935.1 Cytophagales bacterium
TGGTACACTAAGGCCAATTAAAGGAGTGCTGCCTATTGCCATCGAGGCTAGACGACAAGGACTACAAGGAATAATGGTTCCAAAAGAGAATGGTCGGGAGGCAGCCATAGTAGACAACTTAAAAATTATAGCCATATCAAACCTCAAAGAAGCCATTGAGTTCTTTCAGGATCCCTCAAAAGGAAGCCCTTTGGTATCCAACACCCGGGACCTGTTCTATCATCATATAAATAATTACCCCTTTGATTTTGCAGAAGTACAAGGGCAAGAAAATATTAAAAGGGCTTTGGAGATCGCCGCTGCCGGGGGGCACAACGTAATTATGATCGGCCCTCCGGGAGCTGGTAAAACGATGTTGGCGAAAAGGCTGGCGTCAATTCTTCCACCATTGACTTTACATGAGGCTTTGGAGACTACCAAAATTCACTCAGTAGCTGGTCGTCTTTCTAATGATGCCTCTCTGTTGACTACACGCCCTTTTAGATCTCCGCATCACACCATTAGTGACGCCGCCTTAGTTGGTGGTGGTGGCCTACCTCAACCCGGTGAGATTAGTTTGGCCCATCATGGTGTTTTGTTCTTGGATGAGCTGCCCGAATTCCAAAGAAAAGCCTTGGAAGTTTTGAGACAGCCCTTGGAGGAACGGACAGTTACAATTTCTAGATCCAGGTTATCTGTAGACTTCCCAGCTAACTTTATGTTAGTGGCCAGCATGAATCCATGCCCTTGTGGTTATCACAATCATCCCGATAAAGAATGTGTCTGCGGACCTGGAATTGTTCAACGCTATCTGAATAAAATCAGTGGCCCTCTAATGGATCGTATTGACATCCATGTGGAAATTACTCCGGTCTCTTTTGATGAAATGACCGCTGACCGGAAGTCCGAGGGCAGTAAGGAAATTAGAGAAAGGGTGATTCAGGCTCGAGAGTTACAAGGCACTAGATTTGAACAAAAGCCTCAAATACATTCTAATGCTATGATGTCTTCCCAAATGGTAAAGGATTTGTGTCAAATTGATACTGCCGGGAAAAACTTACTCAGGAGAGCTATGGAAAGGCTTGGGCTATCTGCCAGGGCTTATGATCGTATACTTAAAGTATCACGAACCATTGCAGACCTATCTCAAAGCCAGAATATCAAAGCGGAACACCTCGCTGAAGCCATCCAATACCGCAGTTTAGACCGTGAATCATGGGCTAACCCAGAGTGTTGAAATCTCGAAAACCCCCTACAATCGCTGCATTAATTAGCAAAAACGGCTATTTGGTTACTGATGTAAGTTTTATTGGATTCTAGCAACATTATGCTGGTTACTATATACTCATGACCTAGTATTAACGGGTACTTTGACTAAAACCAAGTCATCAAGAGGTTTAACGAACACCCATAGGTTATGACAAAATTTTTACCCTCAATTAAACTATTTGGCAAATTTTTATCCATGGTACTGCTGCTTTCAAGTAGCACTGTATTTTTGCATGGAAATGCCATACCTTGTAAGGCCTTTGCCGCCGAAGGAGCCGGACATGCTGTGTGGCTTAGTAATTACAACAACGGAAACAATGGTAATTTTTTCTTCAATGAAGACGGAGGAAAGTTATTAGAAAACGAAGATGGTACCGCCAAGATCGTGGGAATCATTATAAATGAAGATGATCCCGCAGATCGCTGGAGAGTAGAGGTATTCCTTTCAGATCGGATGAACTGGGAGGAATGGTCTGCTTTAGGTAGAGGTTACAAAGATGAGCAAAACATAGCCGGTGACTTATACAAAACATGGTCTTATTATATCATGGACCCTAACCTGAGTTCTACCATGCTCGGTAAAGGCGCTAATGATGGAGAAATTATAACCTTAGGTCATAACCCCACGGATTATTTTTATGGGTTTCAAGTAGGTGAAGCTGCCAATAGTAAAAATAGCAATTTCGGACTCTCAGGTTGGATCTTATACTCCGGTGAGGGTCAAAATCCCGTACAAGGGGATTTCAATTTAGATTTGGATTGTGAATTCGAGCCTGAGCAAGGAGGCGGTTGTTTGGCTACCGCATTCCAAGATGGTCACGCCATGTGGATGGGTAATTACTTTGAAACTGGTGAAAATATTAAATTCATTTTTAACGAAAATGGCGGGAAATTTGAAGAGTTTGAGGACGGTACCGCACATATCACCGGTACAGTATTCTATCCTGATAGTCCTGAGGATAAATGGAAACTGAGCATATGGCTATCGGATAAAATGAATTGGGAAGAGTGGTCTGCCTTAGGAAGAGGCTACAAAGACTCCCAGGGGATAGCAGGTGACCTCTATAAAACGTGGTCATATTACACCCTTCATCCTACCAAACCCAGTGAACTTAGAGGAGCAGGAGTGAACGAAGGCGAAACTGTGACTTTGTTACACTTCCCCGCGGACTTTGAGTTTGGGGCACAAGTGGGACAAGCAGCAAATGCTCAAAACGAAAATTATGGGTTATCCGTTTGGTTCTCCTATTTCCGTAATGGCAAAGAGTTTAGAGGGGATTTCAATTTTGAATTGGATTGCCCTGAAGAACCTGAGTGTGATGTGAACACACTGGCCGCAGACTTTGTGAGTACTGACATCACTTGTTTTGGTGCGATGGACGGTAGCATAAATCTAACTGTAACCGGTGGATTAGCACCATTTACTTTTGCTTGGTCCAACGCAGAAGCCACTCAAGATCTTTCCAACCTCAGCGCCGGCAACTATTCTGTCATTATTACAGATGCCAATGGAAGCACTTTAGAGCTAGCCGGAACCGTTTTTGAACCACAAGAATTGTCATTTAATGGTGTTATCAGTCCTTTGAACTGTGGAGCAGCAGATGGCGCAATTGATATTACCGTTAGTGGTGGAACTTCCCCCTACACGTACAATTGGTCTAATGGTAGCACCACGAGAGATGTGGCGGACTTAGCAGCTGGAACCTATGACTTGATAGTTACGGATGCCAATGGCTGTACCTCTAATGACA
>JAJCYK010000111.1 GCA_029262935.1 Cytophagales bacterium
CAGCAAAAGACCAGGGAAGATCCTTAATGATCACAGAGGATTTATTGGGAAATGTTCGAGATGGAGCACCCGATTTAGGTGCATATGAACGTTTGGAGTAAAGTCAAAATTCGTAACCAAAAGCCTCAATGTCTCTTTTGGCGATGGTGGCAACCAGGGCCTGGGATTGGTGATTGTAATGTTCCCGATAGGATGTTGCGCGGTCGGATTTATTGAGGTGAAGTTTACCCAAATCTAACTTGGGATTTATGGACTTAAGCTGTTTCAAATCAGACACTCTATTTTCATAACGTCCTACATAATCTACCATCAATTGTCCATTCTCGTCCATGATGTAATCGACACATTGATAGTAATGACCGTGATAATGGTAAGGAGATGCATCACTTTCACTTGCGGATTCAAAAAACAACTCTAAGTAAGATTGAAAGCTCTGCACCTGTATTTCACCGGCAGCACTGCGATAATGATACAGTGACAACAGGCGGTCCCAAGGATTTCTAATAAAAGCAAAAGTAAAAAGGCGCTCCCAAACAACAGGATTTAAACGATCTCTCATTTCTCGTGCTGTAAGGTGGTTTGGTAATATTTGTTGACTGATATTATAAGCATGCTCGTTAATATCTGATTTGCCGTAGGCGTTACCAAAGCTTTGTTGGAGTTCAGCCTTAATACTGGAGGAGGAGGTGCGCGGTATATCAATGTACCAAACCCCTGCACGTCGAATTTGCCGAAGGGCCTTTTGATATTGAATGCGATTAGAAATTCGTTTCCACATACAACTTTATTAGCGAAACTAAATTTAAGAAGCTTTTAGTAGGAACAAACATACTAAATGCTGGCGCCTAGTGGTTTGAGATATTGATGTCTGTCGTATTTATTCACCCACTCAATTCCTAAATTGCAAAATAAGTCAATAATACGATATGGAATTTTATCAAAAGGAAATCGGACTACCGGCATTTAACAGAGGGTTTCATTTGGTTACCCCGCTGGTCCTAAAGGAATTCCCCGAGATCCGTAACATCCAATGTGGCTTTCTGCAAGTCTTTATCAAACATACATCTGCTAGCCTTAGCCTAAACGAAAATGCAGACCCAACAGTTCGTGAAGACTTTGAAAGTCATTTTAACCAAATGGTGCCAGAGAATATGCCGTATTATAAACACGATTATGAAGGATCTGACGATATGCCTGCCCACATAAAGGCCTCTATTTTAGGGAACCAATTGTTATTACCAATTACAAGTGGTGACTTAAATTTGGGTACCTGGCAAGGAGTTTATTTGTGCGAACATCGTGATCATGCGAGCAGTCGCAAACTGGTTTGTACCGCATTTGGTCAGGTCTAGTCTAATTACTATTTAAGTTGGGAATCGTCAGCTTAAAAGTTGACCCCTTTTCTAATTCAGAGGTTACTGATATGGTTCCCTGAAGTTTTTCCGCAGTTTCTTTAACAATATACAGGCCCAATCCAGAACCTTCAGAATCAGTAGTAGCCCGAAAAAACATTTCAAAAATGTTATTAACATGCTCGGGATCAATTCCCCGGCCATTGTCCATGACTTCAATAACGGCAAATCCGTCCTGATACGAGACATTCACTATAATAATGGGATCTTCTTTAGTAAGATCGTGATACTTAAAAGCATTAGAGATTAAGTTATTAATCAAGACCACCAGCCGTTTGGGATCAGAGTAGAATCCCTCGTTTGGTGCAATGTTTAATTCATAGCGAATAGATTCGGTACAAGACATGTATTTCAAATGATCTATAGCGTCTTGTACGAGTTTATCAAATTCAATAAGCTCCGGTGTCAATCCTAAACGAGCGTTTCTAGAGAAGTTAATGATGTCTGAGATAAGGCTATCAAGCTTATTTACACTACCCTTCATCATATCCAGGTAGCTCACAACATTTTCATTATTCGCCTCTAATAAGGCAATATTTACCAAACCCAATAGTGAGGTAAGTGGTGCTCTGAGGTCGTGAGATGCGCTATACACAAAGCGATCCAATTCAGCATTAATTTTTTTGAGTTCATCATTCTTTTCGTGCAACATGATCTTGGATTTTTTGATATCCGAGATGTCTACAATAGCACCATCGTAAATGTAGTTACCATGCACATCTTTGCTAATCATACTACTTAGAAAACCCCAAAAGGTTTCTCCATTTCGTCGACGAAACTCTATTTGTTCGTTTTTTAGGAGACCATCCGTAGCCAAAGTCTCTTTAACCCTCGATCGGTCCGCTTCGTTGGCATAAAGTTTCTCAGGATTAATGCGCATCGCTTCTGCTACTGTCATCCCAAACATCTTCGCAAAAGCTTTATTCATATAGATGAACCCATCCTCCGGGCTGCTACGATAGATGCCCTCATTGAGGTTTTCATTAATCGATGTAAGCAGATGTTCGTTTTCTTTTAATTTGGCCTCTGTGCGTTTTATTTCCGTGATATCTTGAATAATGGCAAGTATGCAAGGTTCGTTATTTATTTCCACCAAATCCAAACTAAGCATGGTGTGAATTTCCTGGTCATTCCTGAGCAGAAAACTAACCTCGTAGTTATGAATGTGGCGTTGTTCTAATAGTAATCGGCTAATCTTCTCCGGGTCCAAGGGATTTTTCCAAATACCTAATTTAAGAGCGGATGAACCTACCAATTGCCCCCGACTAAAACCGGCCTT
>JAJCYK010000112.1 GCA_029262935.1 Cytophagales bacterium
TGGGATAGCCCTGACCAGGCATTTCCTGTGCTAATGAGCAACTTGCTACCATCTGGTTTAAGGGGTTTGGTAGCCGCTGGATTGCTCGCGGCGCTTATGAGTTCCTTGGCTTCCGTATTCAATTCTTGTTCTACTTTATTCACAGTAGATATTTACAAGAAATTACGACCAGAGAGTAGTGAAAAGAGTTTAGTTCGCATTGGTCGCATTGCCACCGCTATTGTAGTAGTACTGGGTATATTGTGGATACCCATCATGGCCAATATTTCGTCAGTTTTATATGACTACCTGCAAAAAGTGCAATCGTACATCGCACCTCCAATTACGGCAGTATTTCTTATTGGGATATTTTATAAACGCATCAACTCACAAGGGGCTTTCGTCACCTTACTGGCCGGATTAGGCATAGGCACACTCAGGCTTATCTTGGAGCTATCCAGTGGTTTACTCACCGAAGGAAGCTTGATCCATACCCTTGCTACTATGAATTTCTTAACTTTTGGTGCTTACTTCTTTTTGGTTTGCGTAGTAATTCTGGTGGTCGTAAGCTTACTTACACCTCCGGAACCCGCAGAAAAGATTCAAGGGTTAGCTTTCGGTACACTTACTGAGGAACAAAAAGCAATAACCCGAGCCAGCTACAGCTGGGTAGATATTGCCGCCTCTGCAGTGGTCATTGCAGTGGTCATTTATGTAATGACCACTTTTACTGGCGGTTGAAATATTAATTGGTGTTATGATTTCTGAATTTCTCGGGGGTTGAATCTGTTGATGGAGCTGGGTGTGAAAATTATTCATGGTACAGATTTAAACATGAGGTATCCAGCATTTCATGAGGCGCTTTCATAAAATTGGTCATCACTTTGAGTCGACATTCCCAATCACCACCGCCATGCCCCCCTTCGTCCATAACAAACAACTGGGCTTGGCTCAGTTGCTCTAACATGATTTTTCCATTAATTGGAGGTGTGACGGGGTCGTAACGGTTTGCAAATATCAAAGTAGGAATGTCTGAAGGTTTAAAGGTTCGCTGATCCATAGGCAGCAGGTTATCGTGCCAATCCTCTAATTCCAAATAAATAGAAGTAAACACTCCTAACTTTTCAGGAAACCAAGGTAAAGTCTTGTAGACGCTGTCCACTACCTCTGATACATACTCAGGGTTAAACATTTCATGGCGTTCTACGGAAATCCACATGGTAGAATTGTAGTCGCCAATCAAATCAAGCTCCATGGACAAAACATCTTCAATGGCTTCTGATGTGCGGTTTTTGAATGCCTGGATTAAAGCAGGTGCCGTCTTTCGTGAACCTGTCCCATAGAGCGCTCTTCTTAACAAATAGACGGCATCCTGGGCGTTGACTATAAAAGGTCTATCCTGTATGGTAACGGTATAGGGCTCCTCTTTAAGGACTTCAACAGCTTCAACATAATCCGCACTAAGCGTGGGGTACTGCTCTTTGCAATGCGGTTGCTGGTCACAATATTCAAATATTCGGCTTAGCGCCAAGGAATAACTCTTTAATCTGGATACTAAAAAGTCATCACCCAAGGGGTTAGGTGAATTCAAAATAACACTATGCACGTACTCTGGATATAGATCTTGTACTACCCGTGCCAAACGAGTGCCGTACGACCCACCCATTAAGTTGTATTGCTTGTAACCCAAATGTCTCATCAGAGCACCTACATCATGAGCATTTTGGAAAGAATTGTAGTTCGCTAGATCCATCCCCTGATCTTTTGCCTTTTGCTTGTACTGGCGCATAATGTGGGCCATCTGCTGCCTCTCTTCATCTATATCAGCATCCGACGCCATAATTTCAAAAATGTCCCCTTCCATATTTGGCAACGCGGAAGAGTGATTGATGCCTCGTTGATCAAATAGGACCAAATCCCGGTTTTCTCGTAAGGGGTTCTCATACCAATTTCTTAATGACCCTGCTGTTAAAGTAGCACCCCCTGGACCTCCTGTAAAGTATATCAAGGGATGCGCGCCTTGAGGATCTTTAGCTTTTAACACTACATAGGTGATTTGAATAGTGCCCTGTGGTGAATGGTGATCTTCAGGTACCTCGATCTGACCACACTCAATACTTGGATTGCCTTGAAACTCTCCTAAAAAAGAGCAAGGTTTTGAGGGTTGCTCAACTGAACCTAAAGAGAACCAGGACAGCCACACTAAAATCAAATGAACACTCCACATGAGTTCGTCGACTTATTTCAATCAATATACAAATAAAATGGAGCTGGATCATGCACTTATTGTCCTGACTGGTTTCTTTGGGAAAAATAGGGTGGGAATCACTATGGCTTGTAGAATGGCGATTACTACCGCAATTTGATCTGTAAGCCCATCTGGTGTACCGGTTGCAAACATCAGTACCTGCAGCACCAATGGACCCAATATGACCCATGCCTTGGTACGATTATAGGAACTCCAAGGAATCCGCAGGGCAGCAAGTTTCTTATCCTTAACTATAACCACCAGTATCAAGGCTAATACTAATAAAGACAGGGGGTAAA
>JAJCYK010000113.1 GCA_029262935.1 Cytophagales bacterium
AGACGAACTTCATTTTGGTATTGCTAGAGTACGACTTTGATGTATAAAAACGGTAAACCATTTCTTATGTAGCGATTGAGGTTCTTGATGTCATGATGCACTTTCCAGGCTAATGGTTGCATCCTGAAATCATAACAAACCAATTTTGATATTTCCAAACCTAACACACCCAGATATGGTTATGGGATCAAGAAGGAGGTTAAGGATACAGCTGAAGGTCCTTTAATTTAATCATTCGGTTTATTTAACACTGGAACGGCTCTTCATTTCCAAAATGCCTTTCTGCGATTTGGCTCCATGGTCTTAATAAACAAAAGCCCGTCTAAAATATCCGGCCATATTGCTTTCATTTCCACTGCACCGATTGGTCGGCTAACAACTGAATCGCGCATTAACCAGTAAGGACCTTTATGATTCTTGAAGTCAACAAACGCATATTCCAATCCTAATTGCTCAATATGTCTCTCTAAGGAGATATCTGAGGAGACAGTCAAAGTATCCTCTTCATACCCAAACCCATCTGGCCAAGGACCTCTACTGGTTATTCCCTCATATTCAGTTGTGCCCAAAATGTAGATTTCTTGTTCCATTTGCTCAACGACTAGGTTGCCAGCAGTGGTATAGCCATATTCGTACTTAAAATCCATTTGCGTATTAATTTGCCAGGGGTTTTTAATAAAATGCCGTAGGGCACCCCAACAGATTATTCTATCATTTGGAAAATAGTCATTGGCCAGCCACAAAATATTATCCGCCATTATACTGTCCCTAGCATGCTGTTGCTCAGACCACCTACTTCTATTGGTCTGGTCCCGAACATTTATAAACCATCTTAAATAGAATTTTAGTTCTTCATTTGTGCTAGTTTGAGATTCAATTCTTAGTTTTTCAATAACTTCATTTAACTCCTGATTGAATCTGTCCTTCATCTTCTTTTCCGGTTTCCATCTAGCAAATAAATATCGGGGATCAACAAGTTTTGCCAGTACATCGAACAGGCTGGGATAATCAGCGGTGTCCAACTTTAACTTAAGAAAAAAATCATTTAATCGCGGTTTAAAATTATGTCGTGTATGGCCGTCCTCAATTTGGGAGTCGAAACCTACAATTTTTAAATTTGGTTTTTCAAAAAGGTATTGCCAAAGGGGGTAACACTGTTCACTGTGAGCCCATACTTTCATGATGCCAAACCGGATATCGTTCCAATAGTTTCCTGTATCTAAAGCCAGCTTATGATCTTGGAGCATTTTTCCGGAGAACATTTGAGATTCCATGGCCAACGTATTGAAACCCATTTCTTCATGCAGAAATTTAACAAGCCTTACTCTTGCAGCGATTGAAGATCCATCGCCGTGATTCTGTTCTCCGAGCATCACAATCCTCGCATTACCTATGGCTTTTTTTAATGGTTGTAAGTCTGAAAATTCAATGTCATTCGGACTTATGGATTTTATTGGAATTACAAAGTCCTCAACTGGTTCTGGTGAACAACTGAGGACAATTAAAAATAATAGAATAGCCTTGATTTGGTTCAAAACTTTTTGAGATAACAGTCAAGAAGGACTTTAACTTTAGAACGGAGAGAGGTGTCCTTTATTTCGAATTAAATGATTGGTATTTAAAATCCTGAGTTTTAATTAACTACGCAGATCATTTTAAAACGCATTTGACTGGATTGCACCATAACGTAATTTAATGTCACATTAGGGTAAATAGTTGTCACGAAGCGAATTTATTTGTTTTTAAATTCACTAAGTTCTTCTTGAAATAATTAGATAGAATCAGTATGCCCCATCTGCTACTTTATAGAATCTGAAATGATTTTCTACTAGGTTTAATGGTAATTCTATCAGATACTCGATCGTAGAATTTAGAAAATGAATAACAGCCCAAAAGATCAAGTTTATAGTAACAAGAAATGATTAGAATATACTACCTCCTGATTATCTTGACAAATCTATCTATTGCAAGTTGTCAAGCACAAATACCTGAAAATCCTCTGGTTAGTAAAGTTCATGTTCAACTTGACAGTTTATTGATAAATCCAGAAATTGAAACTGTTACTTTCGGATTAATTGCCAATGGTGAGATTTCTAAAATTCATAAGGGATTACTGCTAAATGGGAAAAGCCCAACTGATGAAACACTATACGAAATTGCTTCCATCACAAAAACGTTCACAGGTACTTTATTGGCCCAAGCAATAGTCGAGAGAAAAGTCAAAATTGACGATGATGTTCGTAAGTATTTAACTGATAGCCTTCCCGGCTTACAATACGATGGCCATCCAATCACTTTTCGTAACTTGGTTACCCATCAGAGTGGCCTACCCAATATGCTCCCCAATGTAGATGGCCTTTTTGATAACCCAGATTGGGATAAGCTACCTTACGAAATTAACCGACTTCAAAAGGACTTTTCGAAGGAACAGTTCTTCCAAGCACTAGTTAGTATTAAACTAGATACAATGCCTGGACACAAATTTAGCTATTCGAATGTCGGAGCAAATTTGTTAGGTTACCTTTTGGAAGCGATTTTCGAGAAGTCCTATGAGGAAATCTTAAAAGAGAAGATTCTGATACCTCTAGGTATGAATAATACGTTTTTAGGTATTTCCGATGAAGTCAAGAATAATTTAGCAATTGGTCAAAATTCCTACAAATCCGAGATGCCATTTCGAGTAATTAAGGAAATGAGTGCAGAAGGCGGGATTATTTCCAATGTTGATGATATGATGAAATATTTAAAGTTTCACCTAGACCATGGCAGCGATGTCATATCTATGTCCCATCAGGAGATGTGGGATGGGAAATATGGTGACTTTGAAGCTGGGCTATTTTGGCAAATATTTAAGAACGGGGGAAAGCCTGTTAAGATTTTTCAAAATGGTGGTGCATTTGGCACATCAAGTTGGATTACTTTGATACCGGAGCAAGGAATGGGATTATTCATTGTAACTAATGTATCCGGGCCGACAATTCATCAAAAGCTAAATGAAACCGTAGATAAAATACTAGACGAGTTGGCCAACGAAGTTAATCGATAGAGGAATTGGAAGACGATTTAGATTAATGTGCTTTTAATTTAACTCCAAATTCAAAAACTCAAGGTTTCATCTCCATCTGATGTATGGGTAGATGGTTGGATCCGACTAGGTCCTCAAACGCGCTCTATATTTACCTCAAAAAATCAAAGGTAAGCGCTTTATTTAATGCAACCTTTAAAGTGAAAGGTGCATCAACGCTATATGAGGTATTCATTAATCATTGCTACGGTACTAGCTACAACATGCTATTCTTGTTCAAATGTTACAACTAAGGAACAGGAGATTACAAAAAAAGAGCTAGTGGTCCCTTATTCAGATATGGAAGGCTATTGGCTGCAAGAAGGGTATGGAGTCTACTTAGTGGTTTCCGATTCATTATATAAAATGTACGATATCACTGAGATATCTTGCCAACCTTCAGTATCCGGTTCTCTAAACAATTGGACCGATTCTTTAAGCACATTATTAGACTTATATTCCCTCGAGGAGTTCAATTCACGATCGATGATTCTCAAGTACGGCATTACAGCCTACCGGTTCAATCGACTGGAACAACCCCTAGCAATTTGTGAAAATCCGATATTGGCTTCGGATGATCCGGAGCTTAATTTTGATGTACTATGGTACACATTCAAAGAAAATTATGCTTATTCTGAAGTGAGGAAGGTTGATTGGGATCAGATTTATAGCGATATCAGGCCAATTATCTCGAAGCATACGACAGCAGTGCAGCTCTATGGTTATATCAAAAATATTTTGGATTCTATTCAAGATCAACACATCAGTTTTCGGGTTCCAAAGAACATTAGCGAGGCATACCTTGAAATGCAGGAAAAGTCAAATAAAGACACGAATGTTAAGAATGAAAAAGAAGAAGCTATCGAACACAAAGAATATGACTATCCCTCCCTGCGCAGTGAGGCAATAGAAAGCATTCCGATTTTGTATAATCAAAATAATTTCAAAAGGTATCATAAAGATTTATTGATTTGGGGTAATCTGCAGGAAAACCTCGGCTATATCCAGATCAATGGCATGAATGGGTATACATTGGACGTAAATGTACCAGATAGTCTTTCAAGTCAAGCTTATTGGCAAGAGCACTGGGCTCAAATATTTAGGGAAATTGAAATGGGGAGAACCTTAGGGCAATATTTGAGGGGTGAATTAGCAGGGGTCAATGTAATGATGGATTCTGTTTTGAGTGAACTACCAAATAATATTATCATAGATTTAAGATTTAACCCAGGCGGTACGGATCAAGTAGCACTTGATATTTTATCAAACTTCACCAACAAATCAACAAAACTCTTTACAAAGAAAATATGGATTGGTCATTCAGATTCATTCGAAAGTGATGTCTACGTACACCCTTCAAAAAAAATCTATGCTGGGAAAGTGGCATTATTAACTGGACCACAAACTGGCAGCTCTGCTGAAACAATGGTATTAGGCTCACTCAAATTGCCTAATATAATTAGGGTAGGATCAAGTACTATGGGAATATTTTCTGATGTTTTACAGAAAAAATTACCAAACGGATGGAGGTTTGGACTGTCCAATGAAATATACGAAACAGAAGGCAAAGAAAACTATGAGTACAAAGGCATACCTCCTGATTTCGAAGTTAAATATTCCAAGGATTGGATATCGTTCTACAAATTATTTACTGAATTGAAAGAGGCCGATCCAGCGATTGAAAGAGCAATATCAATACTAAATAATCAGTAAATAGATTCATTGGAGGTTGTTTAATTAGTATTGATTTAAGCAATCAATATACTCCAAAAGCCACGCTAAAGGACTATCTTCTTGCAGATTGTTAAGGTAAATAAATAGTCTGGTCAGATTTGATTTTACTCTATGTATATGTGATTTTTGGTATACAAGGATATGTAGCATCCCTATTGATTAAATAACCTGCGTTTTATTTACAATGATTACTTTCCATTGGAACAAAGGAGATATACTTAGATCTAATGATGGATCATGAGACTTGAATTCACTAGTTGGGAATCAATTTTATCAAAACAGTTTGAACAAATAAGATCAAAAGAATTGTGGAAATTACTTTGAGGAAAGCTTGACACCATTAAGCATCTTTTTGTGGTATCACAGTGTTTTAAACCAAGAATATGTAAGAATTCGTGCTTTGCGGCCTTTATGAATTGAAATTCGAAGGATAACCCCAATGCAGCACATTCAGTTCTTATCTTTTTTGAGGATACAACACCAAGTTGTATGTTCATATTAGTGAAGCCCCTCAATTCACCTGAAGGGTGCTCCTTAAAAAATAGTTT
>JAJCYK010000114.1 GCA_029262935.1 Cytophagales bacterium
TATAAATATAAATATATATTATTGTGATATTTCAATAATCTTTAATACAAGGTAATCTTTTTTACTTAGTACTTGGCCATGCATAGTACTTGTTCCGTATATTTATAGGAACATAGTTTTTAAAAGAGGCATTATGAACTTAGAGAACACACAAGTGCAAATGCGAAAGGGGATCCTGGAGTTTTGCATTCTTCATATAATTTCAAGAGGTGAGGTATATGCTTCGGACATGCTGGAAGAGCTGACATCTGCCAAAATCATGGTGGTAGAAGGCACACTCTATCCATTATTAACCCGTTTGCGTAAGGCCGGTCTGGTAGAATATAAGTGGGTTGAATCCACTTCCGGGCCGCCAAGAAAGTATTATACCATTACAGAAGAGGGATTAGCTTTTCTGAACAGCTTAGGATTAACCTGGGAAGAGCTGATGAATTCAACCAATCAAATCATTTCTGAAAAACAATCTTAAATTAGGGACATGAAAAAGAATATCAGTATAAATATTAGCGGTATCATCTTTCATATCGAGGAGGACGGTTACGAGACCCTGCGTAACTACTTGGACTCCATCAACCGCTATTTTTCTACCTATGATGATAGTAAAGAAATCATTTCAGATATCGAAAACCGTATCGCAGAAATATTTCTATCAAAACTTACTAACGGCAAACAAATCATTAATGCTGAAGATGTAGATAGCCTGGTTGCTACGATGGGTAGCATACAAGATTTTGAGGCTATTGAAGAACCAGAAAGCCAGCAACAGGAAAGAAAAAAGTCTAAGTCATACGAAAGTACCGAACCT
The DNA here is from genome assembly GCA_029262935.1 of Cytophagales bacterium. Classification (GTDB taxonomy): domain Bacteria; phylum Bacteroidota; class Bacteroidia; order Cytophagales; family Cyclobacteriaceae; genus JAJCYK01. The sequence goes on from JAJCYK010000114.1 coordinate 806, forward strand.
AAAAAACTGTTTCGGGACAACAAAAGAAAGATCTTGGGTGGTGTAGCCTCTGGTTTAGCCAATTATTTCGGTATAGACCCCTTGTGGATACGTTTGATCCTCGTAATTGGTGTCTTGGGCTTGGATATCTTTTTGTGGGGAGCAGCTAGTGGATTCTTCCTTATTGGATATATTATAATTTGGGTAGTAGTACCAGCATCTGATTCTTTAGATGACGACAAGGAAGTTAAAAAGCTTTTTCGAAATCCTGAAGATCGCGTCATAGCGGGAGTAGCAAGTGGTATTGCAGCCTATTTTGGTACAGAAGTGACTGTTATAAGATTACTATTTGTGCTTACTTTTTTCTTTGGCGGCGCAGGCTTATTAATATATTTCATATTATGGATCATTGCCCCGGAGGCCAAATCCATCACGGATAAAATGCAAATGCAAGGTGAAAGTGTCACGCTTTCCAATATTGAGTCCAATATCAAAGAGAGCCTCAATGTAAAAGAAGGTGAAGAAGAGAACCTTTTCGTAAAGATTTTATTGTTCCCTTTCCGTTTGATTGCTACCATCTTCTCCGGCTTGGGTAAAGCCTTTGGCCCATTCATGTTGTTCATTGTTGAAGCCATCCGAGTAATAGCCGGCATATTTTTAGTCTCTATTGCAATTGTATTATTATTTGGTTTGTTGATTTCTGCCGGAGTGCTCTTGGGTATGTTTACCGGCAACAATTATGTGGTAGCTGATCTTCCCTTGCGCTTGATGAGGGATTCCGTGCCCGTGTTTACTATAATCTCCGCGTTCTTTACTTTATTTATTCCAGCCTTGGCGATGGCTCTATTAGGAGTAATGGTTATTGCCAAGCGTAGATTCTTACCTGCGGCTTTAGGATGGTCCATGTTTGCTGTTTGGATAGTGAGCTTATTGGGTCTTGGTTTAACCTTACCTAGTGTTATAGGACAATACCGAACGGAAGGTGTTCATAAAGTAACAGACTACTATGACTTTACAGATAAGCAGGCGGTGCTTAGCTTGGAGGAAGTAGGTATGGATGACTACCAAGAGGCCACATTGAGATTGTACGGTTACGATGGAGAAAATTACAAGTTGGTTAAAAAGTTCGAATCCAGAGGAAGTAGCAGACAAGAAGCTGTGACCAATGCTCAAATGGTAAGTTATCGGGTGCAAAAACGGGATTCAGTCCTCACATTTGATTCCAACATCACTTTTAATGATAATGCGAAGTTTAGAGGACAAAGCTTAGATATGGAGTTATACATTCCTTATAATCAGCAGTTCCATATGAGTGATGATCTCAAGCATATCATACGCAATACCATTTATCGCAGTGGGTACCGTACCTCCCAAATGGAAGGTAATACCTGGATGTTTACCGAGTCTGGTTTACGATGTCTTACTTGCCAAATTGACGAAGATGACGAAGATGACGAATACTATTACAGTGATGAGTATCAGAAAGAATTTGATACTCAAGGATCTTTCAGCGGCATAGAGATAGGGGATGATTTTATCGTGGACATCCGTAAAGGTGATGAATACAAAGTGGTGCTAGCCGGGGAACAGATCTACATCGATGAGGTTACTGTAACCAACGATGGTGGCCTGTTGTCTATCGGCTTTGACGAGAAGAAGTTCAAGATTAAAAAGAAAAATCGGGGCATCGAGGTGGAGATAACCACCCCAGAATTAGATGAGCTGCGAGTTTTCGGGGTATGTAAAACTTACATTAACGATTTTGATTTAAACAGTCTCACAGTAACCGCATCAGGTGTTTCCGTGACAGAAATTGATGTCATGATCAGTGAATCCATGGAATTGAACTTGAATGACGCCGCCAAATTCACTCTGGAAGGAGGAGGTAAAAACCTGATCGTTCGCATGGATGGGGCTTCGGAATTAGATGCGCTGTTTTACGAAGCTGAAAATGTAGACATTAGGGCCTCCGGTGCCTGTAACGCAGGTATTTACGCTTCCAATTCATTAGAAGCTACTACCAGTGGCAGTACTCAAATTCAATATAAAGGAAATCCTGAAACTACGACTCTTAACGAAGCGATGGGAAGCAGCATTGAAGAGTATTAAAGGCCGTGATTGCTAAATTCTATTAAAGCATTAGCCCAGACTAGTAACTAGTCTGGGCTTTTTTCTTATTGCTGCATAAGAAAGGCTTTTATGAAGTCATCCAAATCTCCATCCAAGACCTTCTGCACGTCACTGCGCTCTACACTGGTCCGATTATCCTTAACCAGCTTGTAGGGATGAAGCACATAATTTCTAATTTGGGATCCAAAATCGATTTTCATTTTGGTACTTTCAATTTTGTCCCTTTCGTCATTTCGTTTTTGAATCTCCAATTGGTAAAGCCTTGACTTAAGCATATTCATGGCCTTTTCCTTGTTCTGTAGCTGAGAACGCTCCTGTTGACACTCTAAGACAATTCCAGAGGGGGCATGTCTCAAACGAACGGCTGTCTCCACCTTATTTACATTTTGCCCCCCTGCTCCACCTGAACGAAACGTTTCCCAAGTAATGTCAGCGGGATTTATATCAATCTTTATCGTGTTATCAACCACTGGATATACAAAAACAGAAGCAAAGGAAGTATGCCTGCGCCCACCGCTATCAAAAGGTGAAATACGTACCAGCCGATGCACTCCGATTTCGGATTTCAGATACCCATATGCCAAAGCTCCTTCAATTTCCAAAGTAGCGGATTTAATCCCCGCGGTATCGCCCGGCTGATAATTTACTTGTCGCACCTTATAGCCTTTGGAGTCGCCCCACATGATGTACATGCGCATCAGCATTTCAGCCCAATCTTGACTTTCAGTGCCCCCGGCTCCAGGGTTAATTTCCAACATGGCGCTTAATTGATCCTCTTCACTACTGAGCATCTTTTTAAATTCCAATTCCTCCAAAGCGGTAATCGTTTTTTGATATTCTGATTCTACTTCCTGCGATTGTGCCTCTCCTGACTCGAGAAATTCTTGTAAAGTGGTCAGATCATCGTACAGTGCATGCACGGCTTTAAACCCATCGGTCCAGATCTTTTTAGACTTTATGCCTTTTAACGTTTCTTCTGCCGCTTTAGGGTCCTCCCAAAAGTCCGGCTGTAAGGTGATCAACTCTTCCTCTTCTATACGAGCTAGTTTGTTATCGTAGTCAAAGATACCTCCTCAAGGCCTCTACTCTGGCCTTTATATCTTTCAATTGATCTGTGGTCATAATGATTAAGTCTATAGATTCAAAAATCCACCCAAGCTAGGGTGGATTTAAAATTAGTTACGGATTATGGTATCTCAAAGGCTTAAGGAACTTTTACATTCCAATTGTGGCTGTCTTCTGATTTTCCAGTTTTTATATTATTCAATGCCTCTAAAACCCGGTTGGAGAATCCAGTCGTAGCAATAGGAGGCAGTTTGTAGTCCGTGCCGTCATTATTTATTAAGGCAATTTGAGCAATAGTTGCTGCAGTACCTGTACCAAATGCTTCTATTACGGTTCCATCTTGAATACCCTGTACCACCTCATCTACAGTGATCGGTCGTTCTTCTACTTCATAACCCCAATCGGCAGCTAGTTGTAACACGCTACGCCGGGTTATTCCACTAAGAATAGTACCACCTGCCGGTGAAGTAAGCACCTTATTTCCCATCACAAACATGATGTTCATGGTTCCTGCCTCTTCAATGTATTTGTGTTCCATACCATCAGTCCAAATTAATTGGTGGTAACCTTCTTTTTGAGCCTGTAAGGCAGGATATAAAGAGGCGGCATAGTTACCTGCCGCTTTCGCTGCTCCTGTGCCTCCGGGAAATGCCCGGCTGTAAAACTTTTCTACTTTTACATTCACAGGCTCACTATAGTAGGTACCTGCCGGGCTGGTGAAAATTAAAAATCGATACGTATTTGAGGCCCTAACCCCGATGTACTCGTCTGTGGCATACATAAAGGGGCGGATATAAAGTGAGGTACCTGGTCGGTTTGGCACCCAGGCTTTATCCACTTTTAGCAGCTGCAATAATCCACCCATAAAAACCTCTTCAGTTAGTTCAGGCATACACATGCGTACGGCCGATTCGTTCATACGTAGAAAGTTATCATGAGGACGAAACACCATTACTTCGCCGTCTTCAGTGGTATAGGCTTTTAGTCCCTCGAAAATTGCTTGTCCGTAATGAAGCACAGAAATTGCCGGGCTAACTTCCATTCTTTGATAAGGCATGATACGACAATCTATCCATTGTCCATCCCGATAGTCCGCCACAAACATGTGATCGGAATACATCTTGCCAAATTGTATGTTATCTTGGTCTAATTCATTAACCCTAGAACTTGGGGCCAAAGAAGTATTTATAGTGAAGGTATCAATCATAGTTTTCTAGGCTTAGAAATGCAAAATTACTAAAAATTTGGGAAAATTTTAACTGGGGAATCTTATTGTTTCGGTCGCCAAAGTATTTCTGGAGCCTCCAACCGGTGAGCCATATAACGGGCTAGTACAAATAAATAATCAGATAGACGATTTAAATATTTTATTAGAACAGGGGTAACATCAACCGATTCGTCAAGCTCTATCACCAGCCTTTCCGCTCTTCGACACACACACCTGGCAATATGCGCAAAGGACACGCTTTGATGCCCTCCAGGTAGTAGAAAGGAGGTTAAAGGTGCAAGATGCTGATCCATTTCATCCATCCTATGTTCGAGTAGTTCGACATCCGAATCCTCCAGCTCAGGCAGTTTCATGGTGTTTTTATTTCCATCTGCGGCCAAAATAGAGCCGATGGTAAAGAGGTTGTTCTGAATAGATCGAATAAAATCAATCACAGGCTCATTAACCGCTTGATCCGCCAATAAACCCATATAGGAGTTGAGTTCGTCTACTGTTCCATATGCGTGTAAACGAATATGCGCTTTTGACACCCTTGCTCCGCCCAGTAGCGAGGTCTTTCCTTTATCTCCTCCTTTGGTGTAGATTTTCATTAATTGCTGGTACTTATAGAGCGGCCTATTTTATTGTTTACTTTATCGTTTATTTCATCGCTTTCCACCAATCCATCCTTTAACCTGACAATACGATGTGCATAATGAGCAATATCATCTTCATGAGTTACCATAATTATAGTATTCCCTTTGTCATGCAACTCCTGAAAAAGATCCATAATATCATAAGATGTTTTACTGTCCAGGTTTCCCGTGGGTTCATCCGCTAAAATAATACTAGGATTATTCACCAAAGCTCTAGCAATGGCTACTCTTTGACGCTGACCGCCTGACAGTTCGTTGGGTTTATGAGAGGTGCGATCTCCCAGGCCAACGCTATCTAAGGCATCAAAGGCCTTTTCTTCGCGGGCCTCTTTTCCATATCCTGCATAGACGAGTGGTAAAGCCACGTTATCCATGGCACTAGCCCGAGGCAACAAGTTAAAAGTTTGAAATACGAAGCCAATTTCCCGATTTCTGATTTCAGCCAATTCATTTTCAGTCATGTCACTTACATTCTTATTATGCAGTATGTAGGTGCCAGCAGTGGGTGTATCCAAGCAACCAATAATATTCATTAAGGTAGATTTACCTGAACCTGAGGGTCCCATAAAGGCGACGTATTCTCCTTTATTTATATCAATATCTATAGATTCTAGGGCATGAATGGTTTCACTGCCCATTTTATAAATTCTTGATATTTTTTCAGTATGTATAATCTTCATAAAACCTCATATATAGCCTGTTATAAAATTACGGATTTCCAGTCACTCATCAACTGCCATCAACAGCATTTTACATAAACGGTAGGATTAAGGGGCATCCCATTGTTCTGACTCCGACTGCACCTGGAGAGACAACTGGTCCAATTCTCTTTTATACCTTGCGAATGTTTCCGGCTTAATCAAAGGGTGAAGGTTTTCCAGTGCAGCTTGTGCATAGGTATCAAAGTTCATTCGAACACATTGACGGCCATACTCCTGGATAATTTCTATCTGATATTCATTGATACGTAAGGACTCCAGCAATACTTCATAGGCTTTATCAGGCTGCCCTTCGCTGTTATAGAATTTGGCCGCTCCTAATATGCCAGGAGCAAAGAAGGGATTTTTTATTAAGTCCTGGTAATGTTGCATAGAGGCCTCAATTTCATTGCTTGCGGTTGCTTGCAAAGCTTGTCCATACCGGGTCCATAAACCTAAGGGAGTATTGCCCGATCTCTCCGTATCCTTGGGGAGCTTTGATAGTTGATTGGTGGCAATAAATTGTTGTCGCTCCCACAGGGCATAGGTGTCGAGGCTTTCGTCAATCAAACCTCCTAACCCTTTGTAGGCAGCTAGTTCTCTAGTGTCTTCTATTCCAGTCAAAGCAGTAACCAGGGCCACCGACTGCAATGCAGGATCCTCAAAGGATTCAATGGTCTCCAGAATCGTTGATGGGCTGGGATCAATTGAAAATTGTAAGCGCCACAGTCTCTGTTCGTCCGTTATCTCGCTTTGTAATGTATCGTTTTCCATAAAATCCAACACCTGTGCCACTACTAGGGGTTCTATTACTTCTTTACGCCGCAAATGATACTCCCAATATTTTCTCGCTTCAGCTAACTCACCGGTAGCCAGAAATGCCAGGGATTGCTGCCAAAGTGCCTCTGAATATTCTCCTTCAATGGATCTTTGGAAATAATCTTGAGCTTGCCTGGGCGCGTGCTGTTGTAGACACCAGACCCCAAGTACATGGTTGTAATAGCCTGACTTTTTAGTATCAATCTGTTGTAGGTTCCTAAGTACATCGAACGCAGCGGTCACATCTCCGGAATAGTATAGGGCCACGGCTCGTGCAAAGTCCAAGTCCGAGCTGAAATAGTTGTTTTCAGGTATTGCTGCTACGGATTTTAAAAAATCCACATACAGGGTATCGTCAACTCTTTGATTCAAAGTGTAATTATACCACCAACTAAAGGTCAATGGGTTTAGCACAGAGTCAGGCGGAGGCACGGTCATGCCACTTGGTTGCTGTCCAGAATTGCTGGCATACAAGAGCAAATTGCTTTGCTCTTCAGGCATTCCCATGACCCCTGCTGTCAACAAGGAATCTAAGGAAAGTTGAATTTGTGTACGCATCATCAAGGCCAATTGATTGGTATTAGTAACAGTTGTCACCTGATTGTCTTGTCGATTTTGTTCCAAGTAATAAAACGCGCTATCCAAAATCTCCGTTTGAGCATAAAGCATGGCCAAATTGTTAATAATTTGCCCGTCATCAGGA
>JAJCYK010000115.1 GCA_029262935.1 Cytophagales bacterium
TCCGGATGCAATTGGGCATCCCATGAATCTTTAACATCACACCAATGACAACCTACATCACACCCACCCAGGCGCACAAAATAGGCGGCTTTCCCTGTGTGAAAACCTTCTCCTTGTAAGGTATAGAAGGCCTCCATGACAGGTAACTGTTGGGTAGTGGTGGCGATAGAGGACATTTATGATACTGATTCTGTTAAATAGAACGCTTTTTTGGCGGATTGTAGTGTATTCCAAAGCAAAGAAGCACGGGTCATAGGGCCTACGCCACCAGGTACAGGAGTAATGTAGCTGCATTTGGGTGCCACCTGCTCAAAATCTACGTCACCTTTAAGTGCATAGCCGCGTTTCTTTGTGGGGTCGGGTACCCGAGTAATACCTACATCAATTACTACAGCTCCTGATTTTACCATATCACCTTTCAAAAACTCCGGTATCCCCAATGCGGCTATGATAATATCCGCTTGCAGGGTCATGGCTTTAATATCTTTAGTACGGCTGTGACATAAAGTTACCGTGCAATTCCCAGGGCTTGATTTTCTGGCCATTAAAATACTCATAGGTGTGCCTACTATATCACTGCGTCCAATCACCACACAATGCTTTCCAGAAGTTTCAATTTGATAACGATCCAACAATTGTACAATGCCATAGGGAGTAGCAGAAATATAGGCCGGCAATCCTTTGACCATGCGACCAACGTTTTCTGGATGAAAACCATCCACATCTTTTTCTGGTCTTATTCTTTCCGTTACTTTCTGTACAGAAATGTGATTGGGCAAGGGTAGTTGAACAATCAATCCATCGACGTCTTCGTCATCATTAACTTCTTCAACCACTTTCAATAATTCCTCTTCAGTAATGCTATCTTCGAATCGTAATAGTGAAGAACGAAAACCCACCTGAGCACAGTCTTTTACTTTACTGTTGACATAGGTTTCACTGGCGCCATCATGTCCTACCAATATAGCCGCCAGGTGAGGTGTCTTACCTCCTTGAGAGTTGATACTAGCTACTTCCTCCGCAATCTCTGCTTTAATTTGCTCCGAAGTTTTCTTGCCGTCTAATAATGTCATTCTTACTAGTTAGTCTAATTTTAATACCGCCATAAATGCTTCCTGAGGGATTTCAACGTTACCCACTTGTCTCATCCGTTTTTTACCTTTCTTCTGCTTTTCCAGGAGTTTTCGTTTCCGAGTGATGTCCCCCCCGTAACATTTGGCCAATACATTTTTTCTTAATGCTCGTACGGTCTCTCGGGCTATTACTTTCGTTCCTATGGCCGCTTGAATAGCTATTTCGAACATTTGGCGAGGCAGTAATTCTTTTAATTTCTCGCATAGCCGCTTACCCCACTCATAAGCCTTTTCCCGATGGACAATGGCCGATAAAGCATCTACCTTTTCTCCATTTAGTACAATATCCAGTTTGACCATATTGGATTGTCTAAACCCAATAAGTTCGTAGTCCAAACTGGCATATCCTCTGGATATGGTCTTCAATCGGTCGAAAAAGTCAAATACAATTTCAGACAGGGGTAACTCAAAAGTTAATTCGACCCGGTTACTTGTCAAATAAACTTGATTCTTGATTATTCCCCTTTTATCCATACATAATGCAATTATGGGACCAATGTACTCAGCTTTACTAATAATTTGAGCACGAATAAACGGCTCTTCCACATGAGATATGCTGATGGGGTCAGGTAACTCCGAAGGGGCATTGACATCGGTAACCATGCCATCATTCCCGATGGCATGAAATTGCACCGAAGGAACGGTAGTTATCACAGTCATATCGAATTCGCGCTCCAATCTTTCCTGGACAATTTCCATATGCAACATTCCTAAAAAGCCGCAGCGAAAACCAAAACCAAGAGCGGCAGAGGTTTCTGGTTCCCAAACCAAAGAGGCGTCATTGAGTTGCAATTTCTCCATGGATGCCCGGAGTTCTTCGTATTCTGAGGTCTCTACTGGATAAATCCCGGCGAAAACCATGGGTTTTACATCCTCAAAACCTATTAGGGGGTCACAAGGACGATGCACATGGGTAATGGTATCGCCCACTTTCACTTCCTTGGCCACTTTAATTCCAGAAATTAAATAGCCCACATTACCGGCTTGAATTTCTTTTTGGGGGTCTTGCTTTATCCTTAAGATCCCTATTTCATCAGCGTTATAAGTCTTACCGGTATTTACAAATTTCACCTGATCTCCTGTACAAATGGTGCCGTTGAATACTCTAAAATAAACCTCGATGCCACGATAACTATTGAATACAGAATCAAATATCATAGCCTGTAAGGGAGCCTTGGGATCACCACTTGGCGGGGGTACTCTGCGTATAATGGCTTCCAAAATTTCTGCAATGCCTATTCCTTCTTTCGCACTAGCGTGTATCACTTCCTCCCGTTTGCAGCCAATTAAGTCCACAATCTGATCAGTAACCTCTTCTGGCAGGGCTCCGGGGAGGTCAATTTTGTTCAGCACGGGAATAATTTCCAGATCGTGTTCGAGAGCCAAGTATAAATTCGATATGGTCTGAGCCTCAATACCTTGTGACGCATCAACAATCAATAAGGCGCCCTCGCAGGCTGCAATAGACCGAGACACTTCATACGAAAAGTCCACATGACCGGGTGTATCAATTAGATTTAACACATACGCCTGGTCACCATGAACATAGTCCATCTGTACCGCATGGCTTTTGATGGTAATTCCTCGCTCGCGCTCCAAATCCATATTATCCAGAAGCTGTTCCTGCATTTCTCTACCGGTAACGGTATTCGTTTCCTCTAATAGGCGGTCTGCTAAGGTGCTTTTTCCGTGATCAATATGGGCAATAATGCAAAAATTCCTGATGTTATCCATGGGCAAAAATCAAGGGCAAAAATAGCCAATTAATTCCTACTTAAAGAAGAAATGCTAGCGATTAATTGAAGGGCCCAAACGTAAAAACAAATGCCAGAAACTTGAGTAAAATCAATAAATGTCGGATATTTGTGGCCCCCTAAACTAATTTATCATGCTAATTGCCGAGAAGAAACGCAAAGAAAGTATCTCAGAATACATCATATTCATGTATCAGACTGAAGACTTGATCAGAGCCTACAATTTCGATATGGGCGAAATTTACAAGTATGTCATCCAACACTTCCCGGTGGAGGATGAAAAGAAAACCCGTATCAAAGCTTGGTATCGTAAGATTGCCAATCAAATGAAAAAGGAAGGACTAGTGAAAAATGGGCAACATCTGGAAGAGCTTAACAATCTAGCTAAGGAGCTCTCTCAGTTTAACTTGGAATTGCTAAAATCAGATCAAGCCTATCGCAAGATATTCGATCAAGCCAAACTGCACATTAACCGTAACGCCGCACAATCTAATGGCCAAATTAGCAATCCCGTACAAATTTGCCTAAACGGCATCTACGGGTTGTTACTGCTAAGACTAAATGGTAAACCAGTGGATGATACCATCAAACAAGGTACTTTGGCGTTTGGAGATGTACTTTCGTACTTAAGTTATAAGTATCAAAAAAGGACCAACGGACACTAGACTATTGGGTCAATCGGGCCAGATATTGATACCCATCTTGAAAAACTATTTGAACCTCAAAACCTTGACTCTGGGCAATTTCTAGCAATGTGAAGGGGTCTACAAAAAGCCAAGGAAACGAGTCTCCATACTGCTCTTCATAGCAATATTGATAGGTCAGGTTGCCATAATAATCTTTGTGGTGCACCTCATCGAACAAATATTGCACGTCACAGGAGTCTACAATAATTTGACCACCAGGAGTCATCAAGGGTTTCAAGTGAGAGAGAAATTTTTCCAGATTCGACAACGTTCCAGCTAACCCCATTCCATTCATCATAAGTAATAAGCTGTCAAATGCTCCAGGTTTA
>JAJCYK010000116.1 GCA_029262935.1 Cytophagales bacterium
AAAGAATGGGCGGATCATTTGCCTAGCGAATTGTCCGGTGGACAAAAGCAACGCATCGCCATTGCCAGGGCCCTAATTTCCGATCCCAAGGTAATTCTGGCGGATGAGCCTACGGGTGCTTTGGACTCAAGCACTTCACACGAGGTAATGGAAATATTTAAAGAAGTGAATAAAATGGGCAAAACGGTAATAATCGTAACGCATGAGCAGGATATTGCCGAAGGAACTGATAGGGTTATTATGTTGAAAGATGGGGTTATATTGGACCGAAACTTTCAACTCGCTTCTTAATCAAGGATTAAATAACTACTTATATGTTTGACGTTGACAAGTGGCAGGAGATCTTCCATACCATTGACAAAAATCGGTTACGTAGCTTCATTACAGCCTTTTGTGTGGCTTTTGGGATTTTCATCCTGATTATTCTCATGGGGTTCGGACGTGGGTTTCAAAATGGCATTCACCATCAATTTGACGATGATGCCGCTAACAGTATCTTTATAAACGGGGGTACTACCACAGTAGCACACAAGGGCATCCAACCTGGTAAAAAGATCAACTTCACCAACGAGGATTACAACATGATCCAGGAAAAGGTACAAGGCGTTGAATACCTTACCGGTAGGTACTACGTCACTGGAGAGTTTACCGTACGCTATGAAGACAACTACAGCTCCTTTAACATTCGATCCGTACACCCTGATCACCTGTTTTTGGAAAAGACTATAATGATGGAAGGGCGTTACATTAATGACAAAGACATTTTCGAAAAGCGCAAAATAGCGGTAATAGGTAAAAAAGTAGTAAAAGTACTGTTCGGAGGTACCAAACCAATTGGCAAATACATCACTATTAACGGCATAAAATATAAGGTAGTGGGTATTTATGATGATATTGGTGATGAAGATGAAACCAAAACCATTTACATTCCTATTTCAACTGCTCAAATCGCGTATGGCGGTGGCAACCGAATACATAGACTCATGCTTACTGTTGGCGATGCTTCTTTGGAAGAAAGCCTAGCCATTCAAGAAGAAATACACAGCATGTTGGCCTCGAAACACGTATTTTCTAAAGAAGACAAAAGGGCGGTATGGATCTTTAACCTTTGGGAGGAGTATGTCAAATGGATGAAGATCTTCGATGGGATTCGTTTCGTATTGGCCTTCCTAGGGATTTTTACTTTAATTGCCGGGGTTGTGGGTGTGAGCAATATCATGTTGATTGTAGTGAAAGAACGTACTAGAGAAATTGGGGTACGCAAAGCTATTGGAGCCACTCCGGGTTCAGTAATTGGGTTATTCCTGATGGAGGCCCTATTTATCACCGTTGTCAGTGGATATATCGGTATGATACTAGGAATGATGTTCATTGAAACGGGGCTATTGAGCGCTATGATGGAATCTTTTGACTTTCCCATGGATTTCTTTGTGGATCCAGGAGTTAACTTCAAAAATGCCCTAGCGGCAACAGGAATTCTAGTAGTAACGGGCACTTTGGCGGGTTACTTTCCCGCACGTAAGGCCTCTCGCATAAAACCAGTTGAAGCATTAAAAGACGAGTAATATGTTTGATTACGACAAGTGGCAAGAAATATTTAGTACCATACGCAAAAACAAACTGCGCACCTTTCTAACGGTGATAGGAATTAGCTGGGGTATTTTTATGATTATCATACTGATAGGCTTAGGCAACGGGTTCCGCAAAGGAGTCACCAAGGATTTTGGAGAATGGGCCACCAACTCCGGATTCGTGTGGGGTCAAAAGACCACTATTTCCTATGAGGGTTTCCAACCAGGACGGTACATTAATTTTGATAACTCCGACACACAAATTTTAAAAAGTCGCGTTAGAGAAATTCGCTATTTAGCCCCTAGAAACCAACTTGGAGGCTGGCGCGGCGGAAATAACGTTACTCGAAACAATTTGACGGGGGCTTTTACTATTACCGGTGATTATCCTGAATTTAACAAAATCAATGTCCAGAATATTGATGATGGTAGGTTTATCAATAAAAAGGATGTCGAGGACCACAGGAAAGTAGCAGTAATAGGCCAAAACGTTGTCAACCTCTTGTTTGAAAAAGATGAAGAACCCATTGGTGAGTACATTACCATAAATAAGGTAAACTTTCAAGTGGTGGGTGTAATTAAACCCATTAGAAATACCGGTGATGAAAATGATCAGAATACCATTCACGTGCCTTTTTCAACCTTTCAACGGGCCTTTAACTTTGGGGATAAAGTTGGTTGGTATGCCTTTTCAGCATATGAGCACTATGATGTAGATGCGGTGCAAACCAAAATGATAAACATGCTGAAACATAAGAACAGCGTGCATCCCTTGGACGAAGACGCCATTGGTTATTTCAATTTACAAAAAGAGTTTGAAGAGATTTCTGGTTTGTTTACCGGACTTGAATTGTTCACCTGGTTTGTAGGACTGTGTACCCTGTTTGCAGGAATCATCGGAGTCAGTAACATTATGCTTATTATTGTAAAAGAGCGTACCAAGGAGATTGGTATTAGAAAATCACTAGGTGCCACTCCTATGTCTATCGTTTCTTTGATTCTACAAGAGTCAGTATTCTTGTCGATTGTAGGAGGATATGTAGCATTGATCTTCGGCTTACTGTTGCTGGATGTCATGGCAAAAGTTATACCTGAAGATTCCATAATCCTAAATCCTTCTGTAAGTCCAGGAGTGGCTCTGGGGTCACTGGCATTACTGGTAATAGGTGGTATGATCGCGGGCATTATGCCAGCTAGGAAAGCCGCCGCCATCAGTCCCATTGAAGCCATTAGACAAGAAAATTAAGAACACTCAAAAACACCTATGAAACGCATTATTCGTATCTCAGTATTGGTCTTATTGGGCGCTAGCCTGCTTTATATGACCTATTTCCTTTACGACAAATCTAAAGAGCCGGATGTAGTATATGAAACTGACAGTACCTTTGTATCTACTATAATAAAAAAGACCGTGGCCACTGGAGCCATAACACCTCGTAAGGAAGTCGAGATGAAATCACAGGTTTCTGGAGTGGTGGACAGAATCTATGTGGAAGCGGGTGAACCTGCCAAAAAGGGCCAGTTGCTGGCTAAGATTCGGATTATTCCTAATTCGGTAGCCTTAAATAATGCCCAGACCCAACTGCGTTCCGCACGAATCAATTTTGACAATGCTAAAAAGGAGAGAGACCGTCAAGAAAAGCTTTTCAAAGAAAATATCATTTCGGAAGTGGAGTTCAATCAGTTTAAACTGGACTTTGAACTGCGTGAAGAAAACCTGTCTTCCGCGGAAAGCAATTTGCAATTGGTCAGGGAAGGCGCCTCAAAAAATGCCGGTACGGCCACCAATGAAGTACGCTCTACCGTTGATGGCATGATCTTAGATGTTCCAATTCGGGAAGGAAGTTTTGTTATTGAAAGCAACACTTTTAACGAAGGTACTACCATTGTTTCAATTGCCAATATGCAGTCTATGATCTTTGAAGGAAAAGTGGATGAATCCGAAGTAGGAAAGATTCGAGAAGGCATGCCTTTAACATTAGTGATCGGAGCGCTTGAAGGAGAAAGCTTTGACGCCACTCTGGAGCACATAAGCCCCAAAGGGGTCGAGGACGAAGGAGCCATTCAATTTGAAGTACGGGCGGCTATAACTATTGAAAAAGATGTCTTTCTGAGAGCAGGTTATAGTGCCAACGCGGATATTGTGTTGGAGCAAAAAGACAGCGTAATGTCCTTGCGTGAAAGTAATTTGATTTTTGAAGAGGAAAAGGTATTCGTGGAAGTAATGACGGGGGACCAAGAATTTGAGAAACGCGAGATCCAAACGGGCATTTCAGATGGTATAAATATCGAAGTAGTTTCAGGCCTGGAAAAAGAAGATAAAGTAAAGAAGTTATGATTTGCTAAATTGAAAAACCTAGTAAATTGTTTAAAGGTCTGCTAAGTCGCGGACCTTTTTTATTGGGATACCACCTAGCGTGTTGGAGGATGCCCAAACCTAAAACCACAAAAAAAGAGTGCAGCCTTAACGACTACACTCTTAGGTACATTGCATGTTGTATTTTTACTGTCCCTCACTCGAGTCTTCAGAAGTTTCTTCTTCCATGCTCGCGCGTTCAGTTTTAATGGCTTCCATAATGGCTTGATAG
>JAJCYK010000117.1 GCA_029262935.1 Cytophagales bacterium
TGCGTAAGGTAGGTGGTGTCTGTATTGCTGACGAGGTACAAGTGGGTTTTGGTCGGGTCGGAAGTCATTTTTGGGGATTTCAAACACAAGAAGTAATACCTGATATTGTTACTATGGGTAAACCTATGGGAAACGGACACCCGTTAGCGGCGGTGGTTACCACACCCGAAATTGCTCGCTCATTCGATACAGGCATGGAGTATTTTAATTCATTTGGTGGCAACCCAGTCAGCTGTGCTATTGGTCAGGAAGTACTGAAGATTATTGAAGAAGAGCACCTGCAAGAAAAAGCGTGGGATCTGGGATCTGAAATTTTACAAGGATTAAATGAGCTTAAAAGCCAATTCAAATGCATTGGGGATGTACGTGGGCTGGGACTTTTTTTAGGAATAGAATTGGTTAAAGACCTCCAAGATTTAACTCCAGATGCTAATCTTGCGGCCTCGGTTGTAGAGCAGATGCGCCAACGTGGGATATTGCTTAGCACAGATGGACCCTTACATAACATAATAAAGTTCAAGCCACCCATGGTTTTTACCAAAGCCAACGCCCAATATTTATTAGAAAATTTACATGCAACATTTACCAAAATCGCTCAAATCTAACATGACTATTACATTTATTGAACCTGAAGAAACTTATGAATTAAGACACAAAATATTACGACCAAATCAAACGATTGAAGATTGCAAATATCCTGCAGACAGCCTTACCGATACCATACATCTAGGTGCCTTTGTAGATGGGTCGTTAATTTCAGTGGCCTCATTTTTTAAGGAAACCCATGCGGATCTTGACGAAAAAGTTCATTATCGACTGCGCGGCATGGCCACAATGGTCTCTCATAGAGGTCAGCAAGCAGGAAGTTCTCTGATTCAGTTTGCAGAAGACTATCTCAAGAAGAAGCAGGTGACTTATTGGTGGTGCAACGCCCGCACCTCTGTACTTGGGTATTACGAGCGTTTTGGTATGCGGGTATTAGGAGAGGTTTTTGATATCCCCCCTATCGGCCCACATGTACTTATGGTGAAATCCTTATCTTAAACACGATGAAGCTTAATCTATTCTTAATAATTCTATGGGTCACTGCTTGTAAAACCTCTCAATCACTACCAGAAGCACAGCCCTACGATTTCCCATCACCGGTGGATACCGAAGATCGGCCTATTGTGAAACAAACCAAACAGGTATTTTTAAAGAATGGTACGGTACAGGCAACGAATGATTTTGATGGTGCCCGTTTAAATAATTTTGAACAGGTCGCTGAGAATACCTTCCGTGCCACAATTTTACCTGAGAATGAACCGATAAACCCTAGCCCATGGTATGCATTCAAACTTTGGTCCCAAGGGTCCACGTCTATTACTTTGATACTGGACTATCAAGATTACCGTCATCGCTACCATCCTAAGATTAGTGTAGATGGGCGGCAATGGCAGCAACTGCCCACGCAAAGTTTAGAATTAAATAATGATAGTACAGAAGCCCACCTAACCCTAAAGGTTTCCAAAGATACTGTATGGATTGCTGCTCAAGAGGTGATAAACACCCGTGATGTGGCTTCCTGGTGTAGAGAATTGGCAAAACATCCAGCGGTAGTGGCGGATACATTGGGTTTTAGCACCGAAGGTCGGCCGTTATTGCAGCTGTCAATGGGGTTTGGTAATAATAAAAACAAACCAACCCTTGCCATATTATCCAGGCAACACCCCCCAGAAGTTACCGGCTTCATGGCACTACAGGGCTTTTTGGACCGTATCTTGGACCAGAGTAATCTGAGTAACTCCTTTCTGAATAAATACCGCCTATTGGTTTATCCATTAATGAACCCTGACGGGGCGGATCTTGGCCATTGGAGGCACAATGCCCGTGGGGTTGATTTGAATCGGGATTGGGCACATTACCGCCAAAGGGAAACGAAACTAATTGCCAATAAGATTGTTCAAGTAACTTCAGCCACCAACAGTCCATTGGTTTTGGGTATGGATTTTCATTCCACGTATTTTGATGTGTACTATACAAATACCATGGATCGCGAAACCAGTTTACCCAATTTTACCTCCGATTGGTTGTCAGCCATAGAAGATGCCTTAGAAAATTATAAGGTAAAGGAGCGCCCTTCCGGTATTGGTCGTCCTGTCTCCAAGAGTTGGTTTTTTACTCAATTTAAAGCCGTAGGGATAACGTATGAAATAGGCGACAGTACGGATCGAGATTTCGTGAAGCGTAAAGGTAAAATTTCCGCGGATTCCATGATGGAGTTGCTGCTGCATTAAATTCCAAAATGCTTTGGGCTTTTGTGGTTTCTAGTTCAATGAGATTCAAGCATTATTCTTGAAGGATTATTTGAATTTTCCCAAATAATCCCTAATTCAATACTTAGAACTAATCCTTTCCGACATGAACCAGCCATTAGATGGTTTGAAAGTAAATCATTCTGTACCATCAGCCACTCTCGCTATTAATGAAAGATCAAAAAAATTGATCTCACAAGGGCATCAAGTAGTTCAATTTGGCTTTGGACAGTCTCCTTTTCCAGTGCCTTTGGAGGTAGTCTTATCACTACAAGCACATGCGGATAGAAAAGAGTATTTACCTGTACAAGGATTAGAAGAGCTTAGGAATGCCGTAAGTAAAGCCTATAAGAAGCAACAGGGAATTTTATTTAACCCTGAAGGGATTATTATTGGTCCTGGATCTAAGGAATTGATCTTCCTTATTCAAATGGCTTGCTCAACGGGTCTACTCTTACCCGCTCCTAGCTGGGTAAGTTATGCGCCCCAAGCCCAACTATGTGGTAAGTCCGTTTGTTGGATAAATACAGAGGAACAGCATCACTGGACGTTGACCGCAAAAGATTTGGCACATGCATGTAAAGTAAATCCTGATCATCGGCTGCTTATTCTGAATTCTCCAAGTAACCCCACAGGAAGTGCTATTCCCAAAACCGCCATGTCTGAACTTGCCGAAGTGGCACGTGCGAACAAACTAATAGTTATTTCTGATGAAATATATGGCGCGCTAGAATTTAACCACCAGCAAGCTACCTTTGCAGCGTGGTATCCTGAAGGAACGATTGTTACCGGAGGGTTGAGCAAATGGTGCGGAGCAGGTGGATGGAGATTAGGGACTGCTGCATTTCCAGAAGAACTATATTCGATTTTACAATCAGTGAAAGGTATGGCCAGTGAAACCTTTACTGCAGTGAGTGCGCCTATCCAATACGCCGCGGTAACCGCTTATAATGAATCTCCTGATATTCAGGCTTTCTTGAAAAACAGTAGAGTGATTTTGAAAGAGATAATGGAGTATGTCCATAGGGAGCTGCAGGCTTGTGGAATAAGTATGCCGCTTGCTTCTGGAGGCTTTTATCTTTTTCCAAATTTTAAGCATTATGAAAAATCTCTGGCTAATATTGGCATTGCTTCCAACGTCGCGTTGTGCGAAAGTATACTACAGGAAGCAGGGGTAGCACTATTACCTGGGGTCGATTTTGGTCGTCCGAAAAACGAATTAACGGCACGCCTGGCGTTTGTAGATTTTAATGGAAGGTTAGCCTTAAACTGGTTAAACCAACACCAGGCAGAAAGTAATTGGCGAAATGAACTTTTAGAAGCATGCTGCCCAAAAGTGGTAAATGGGGTTGAACGGCTCACTACCTGGATTAAAAAACTTTAAGTATGAGTATTCGAAGCACTTTATTGTTTCTCTTAATATGGTTGATGGGGTGTGGCTCTCAAAATCAAACCGTTTCTTGCAATGCCGCTATAGCCACAGGCTCGCCTGAAGCTACAGAAGTTGGCCATAAAATATTGCAAAGGGGCGGTAATGCAGCGGATGCTGTGGTGGCTATTTCATTTATGCTAGGGGTAACGGAACCGGCGATGTCAGGTATTGGAGGTGGATGCCAAATCGTATTGTCCATACCCGGACAACCACCGTTGGCCATAAACGGTACAACATTAGCTCCAGCAGCAACCAACCCCAACTTATCCAAAAAAGAACTGACTCCGTATACCAAGAGCACTATTCCATCCATGGTTAAGACCATGGCATTTTTGCACAAACAGTACGGCAGTGGTACCATTAGTTGGAAGGAATTAGTAACTCCCGCGATAAAGGTTGCAGAAGAGGGCTTTGTTGTCGGTGAATTTAGGGGCAAAGTATATCAAGAATATGGATCTAAATTATTGGCCGGAGATCCAATATTGAGGCAATGGTTAACAGACGGATCTCATTTGCCTGCGATGGGTGATACCGTTAAGCAGCCCATTCTAGCAAATACCTTAAGAAGGCTGGCGGAGCATGGCGCAGAGGACTTTTATACAGGAGGTATTTCCAAGCAAATAGCCAATGACATGAAATCTCACGGGGGTTGGATCACCGAAGAAGACTTGAGGTTATTCCCTGATCCTCAAGTAGTTTCTACTTTGAAATCTTCATATCATGCTCATGAAATTTACACCGCCCCGCCCCCTGCTGGAGGGTCTACCATGTTAACCGCTTTGGCATTAATGGAGGGCATAAGCAGCAAGAAACCCCTCCTCAATAAACTAGAAGAACAAACAGTATTGATTTCAGCTTTGCAAAAGGCGCATCACATAAGATCAGTTGACCCCTTACCACAACTTAATTATCAATGGGAATTTGACCATCAACTAAAACGACATACCGGCGATAGCATTTTATCCTCCCCACTGGATTTCGATAATGCTCAGTCCGGAGAAACCACACATTATAGTGTCGTGGACAATCAAGCCATGGCAGTTGCGGTAACGGCCAGTATAAATGCCTACTTTGGAAGTGGGGCGGCTAGTCCTGACTTAGGTTTTCTATACAATTCTTATATGACGGATTTTATATTTAACCAGCCGGATCATTACTACGCGCTAGGGCCAGGCAAACCGGCATACTCTTCCATGTCTCCCACCGTTGTTCGTA
>JAJCYK010000118.1 GCA_029262935.1 Cytophagales bacterium
GACGGATTGTCTCCACTTATGGCTATTCCCTAGTTGCAGATTACAACAACCTGTGGGGAGTGAGTAATGAGCACAACTCGGAATCCATATTTGAGGTGCAATTTCAAGGTGGTGGTTTTGGTGAAGGCAATCGATTTACTAACGACTTTTCTCCATTACCAGCCTTACAAACCAGTGTAGGTGCCTATCGAAATCGACCCACCAGAGACATGTTAGCAGCTTATGAGCCAGGAGACGCACGATTCTTTGCCTCCATGGATACCAGCTATGTCGATGACCAGGGCATGCTTTTGACCAATACAGCCAATGATATACGGTTTGTCGTTAAGTTTGGTATTGACAATCCTTTTAATGAAGGGGATGCTCCTAACAATTTTGTGGTTTACCGGTATGCCGACGTATTATTAATGCTTGCAGAAGCTATTGGTGAAGGTGCCGAAGCCTATGGTCTTATTAACCAAATTCGATCCAGGGCTGGTTTGGCGGATATTGATGGTGCTACCGCAGGTACCTTTGAAGAGAAACTATTGCAAGAACGCAAGGTAGAGTTGGCTTTTGAAAATCACCGTTGGGCGGATTTGAAGCGATTTGGTGTAGCAGAGCAAGTACTTATAAATGAAGGGAAACAACCCAACTTGCTCTTTGCCATTCCACAAAGGGAATTAGACTTAAATCAAAATTTCAATCAAAATCCTGGATATTAAACACATTGGTCACATAAAGATCATTCACTGGCAATTGGTAGTGCTTGTATGGTGTATTGGCAGTTTAGGGCTCCAATCCTCCATGCAAGCACAAAGCCATATTACACTTCCTTGGGATGGGGGCAATCAAAAAGCTCAAGTCAGTCAGTGGATGGGACTGGTACAAGTAACCATAACGTATTTTAGTCCAGATGTTACGGCACCCAATGGCCAAAACAGAAAAGGTCAAATTTGGGGGGATCTTGTACCTTATAACGCAGGTGAGCCTTATCCCTGGAGGGCGGGTGCCAATAGAAATACCACCATTTCCTTTAGCCATGATGTCACTGTTGAAGGAGAAATACTAGAGGCAGGGTTGTACGGTCTACACATGATTCCATCAGCGACTACTTGGACTTTGATCTTCTCAAACAATGCTACCAGCTGGGGCAGTTTTACTTATACTTCTGACGAGGACGCGTTACGGGTTACAGTTAATCCTCAAGAAGGCCCTTATAAAGAATGGCTCTCGTACGAATTTATTGATAGGTTACCTGATCAATGTACTGGCGTAATGCAATGGGAGAATCTAGCGGTGCCCTTTAGCATCAAAGCAGATGTTAAAAACTTATACTTAGAGCACATTAGAAACGAGCTTCGTGACGAAGCCGGTTTCACCTGGGAGTCCTGGTATCAAGCAGCAAATTACTGTCTAGAAAATGAAATCAACTACCAAGAGGCCCTAGGTTGGATTAACCGATCCATAAGCGGAGATTATTTTTCCAATGAGAATGCCGCTAACCTTTTCGTAAAAGCTGGGCTGCTGGAAAAGTTGCAGGACCCCGTAAATGCCCAAAAGGCCAGGGATCGTGCGCTACAATTAGGTTCATCTGATCAATTATACCAATTTGGCCGCAAACTGATCAGGGAGAAGAAAGGGGAAGAGGCCTTAAAGGTATTTAAGCTCAACTTAAAAAGACATAAAGACGCCTGGCCTGTTCACTTAGGATTGGGACGAGCATATAATAATCTTGGAGATACGAAAAATGCCATTAAACATTTTAAATTGGCTTTAAAAGATGCTCCCAACAGCCGCCAGGAATTGAATATTCAAAAAATAATAACCAATTTGGAATCCTCCAATTAAAAATTAAATCATGAAAAGATTATTTCTAATGTCCGCCATGTGTTGCTTTTTTATAATTGCAGCCGTAGGTCAAAGCGAACCTTTAAGAATCATTGCTATCGGTGCACACCCAGATGATTGCGATAGTAAATTTGGTGGTACCGCCGCTATTCTAGCCTCTATGGGACACCAGGTAAAGTTCTTAGCACTTACTAGCGGAGATGCAGGACATCAGTCCCAAGGTGGTGGAGCCTTAGCCAACCGTCGAAGAGCGGAAGCGAAGGAAGCCGGTAAAAGGCTGGGCATTGCTGAGTATGAAACTTTGGACAACCATGACGCAGAATTACTCCCTACCCTAGAAGTGCGTCACCAACTTATTAGAAAAATCCGAGAATGGAATGCTGATGTGGTTCTGGGTTTGAGACCAAACGATTATCATCCTGATCATAGAAATGCCGGCAAGTTGGTTCAGGATGCCGCTTACATGGTCATTGTACCAAATGTAACTCCAGACACCCCACCTTTGCAGAAGAACCCCGTGTTCTTATATATGCAAGACAGATTCCAAAGACCTTACCCTTTTATTCCGGATATTGTAGTAGCTATTGATGCTGTTATCGAAAAAAAGGTGGATGGCTTAGACGCTCACGAATCTCAAATGTACGAGTGGGGACCCTGGACAAATAACCGTTCTCAAGATCAAGTCCCTAAGGGTAAAGCAGAGCGTCGTGCGTGGTTAGCCGAACGAGTAAAAGGGTCCGCAAGCAAGATACCTGCAGCACGTCGTGCAGCTTTGGAAAAATGGTACGGTAAAGAAGCTGCCTCAAAGGTAATATATGCAGAAGCTTTCGAAATAGCCGAGTACGGGAAGCAACCTACTGATGCGGAAATCCGGGCGTTATTCCCTATGTTAGGCAAGTAGATTAAGCTAGCCTATCATATGAAACGGAACTACTTTATAGTGGTATTGGTATTACTGACGTTTTTTGTCATCTCTTTTCTTACCAATATCATCGGCCCCTTGGTGCCAGACATTATTCGCGATTTTAATATTAGTCAAACCTTAGCCGGGTTACTAATAGCATCGTTCTTTATAGCCTATGGCGTCATGTCCATTCCGGCAGGAATATTAGTAGAAAACTGGGGGGAGAAAAAAGTAATGATAGGCGCATTTTTTCTCTCCTTTATCGGAGCTATGCTTTTTGTTTCTACTCCCAACTACGCCGTATATGCTATATCTTTGTTTATGATTGGCTGTGGCATGGCCATGCTCCAAGTAGCTATCAACCCTTTATTAAGAGTGGCCGGTGGTGAAGAACATTTTGCTTTTAACTCAGTAATTGGTCAATTGTTCTTTGGCTTGGCTTCCTTTCTAAGCCCCTTGGCCTATTCTTATCTGGTACGCAATTCCCATGAAGACACTACCTCATTTATAGCCCAAACATTTGCCAACTTCATCCCAGAGGAATTGCCTTGGATATCCTTGTATTGGCTGTTTGCTATTATCTCAATCTTAATGGTAATTATTTTAGCCGCAGTTAAATTCCCCAGTGTAATCAGGCATGAAGATGAAAAAGTGGGCGCCTGGCAAACACATAAAGATCTGCTTAAGCAGCCAATGGTTTTATTGTATTTCTTTGGAATATTTGCCTATGTAGGTACCGAGCAAGGAGTTGCCAATTGGATATCTCAATATCTATTTGCGTATCATGAATACGATCCGCAGACCATTGGGGCCAGCACGGTATCTTGGTTCTGGGGGTTGATGACCGCTGGCACAGTTTTGGGATTAGTGTTATTAAAGTTTATGGATAGCAGAAGAATTCTTATAGGCTTTACTCTTGCTGCCATGGCCTGCTTAGCCTTGGCCTTATTCTCTTCAGGTCCCATAGCCTTAAAAGCCTTTCCCATGGTAGGCTTTTTCGCCTCAGTGATGTGGTCTGTAATTATCTCATTAGCACTGAATTCAGTCAAGAACAACCACGGATCATTTTCAGGAATTTTAGTTACTGGCATTTTTGGAGGAGCAGTAATACCGGTGATAGTAGGTTGGTTAGGCGATCATGTAGGACTGAGAATGGGTATGATGTTCCTTTTCTTGACGTTCACTTA
>JAJCYK010000119.1 GCA_029262935.1 Cytophagales bacterium
TGCACCACTTCGTGGGTCTTTTTCTTAACCAAACGCTCTAACTCATTTTTCTTTTCCTTAATAGTATGTACGCGCCATTTGTAAAACATATAACTAACTCCTAGTAGCAAAGCGGCAGCAAGCAGCCTAAACCACCAGGTAGCCCACCAGGGGGCGCTAACAGTAAAATCGAAACGAGCCGGAGCATCATTCCACACCCCGTCGTTGTTGCTTGCCTTCACCAAGAAGGTGTAATTACCAGGAGGCAAATTAGGATAGACAGCTTCAGTTTTGGAGGCTACGGGAGCCCAATCCTTGTCCAACCCCACTAATTTCCATTGATACTTTACCTTTTCGGGTACTTGAAAACTTAAAGCTTCAAATTCAAAAGAAACGTGATTCAAATCATGTGGCAGGGCCAAATCTTGCGGAAGCTGGTACCACGCGCCTACGTTGGCTAAATACTCTTGATAGGACTTGTCGTTCCAATCCACATCTTTGAAAAACAATCGCATCTTGGTAATGTTGGTTACCGGAGGTGTAGGGTTCATTTCATCCGCCGATGGCTTATATCTCATAACCCCCTTTATAGTGCCAAACCAAAGGTTGCCCTTATCGTCTTTGAAATTGGCCATACCATTGGCCTCAATACCAGTAAAACCATCATATTTGTCATAATTGGTGATACTCATTATTTCACCCTGATCATTTAATGTGATCTTGTCCACCCCATTTTGAGTACCAGCCCATATGTTTCCATCGTCATCTGCAATTACCGAATAAATGTTGTCGGAGGTCAAGCCCTTTTCAGTGTCCAGATAGGTGAACTCTTTTCCATCGTAAATATTTAAACCTCCTCCATAACTAGCTAACCATAAATTGCCATTCTTATCTTCAGCAATTTGCAGGATGTAATCATTGTTTAATCCATTCTTGGAGTTAAACCGTTCTACCCGAGAGTCCGTTATTTGACCATCCGGTTCCAGATGAGTTAGAGGGTTGGCTTGATATTTCGAAACACCCATGAGATTGGAGGCCATCCATATATTACCTTGAGAGTCCTTCATTAAATGCGTGATGTTGTCGGTAGCTATACTATCTTCATCAGATGTAATGTAGGTAGTTTCTCGGCCATCAAAACGGGCTACACCTTTGCCAAAGATGCTAATAAGGAAGTCGTTACCATCTTTGATAATGTCCCCGACCATGGCGGTGTCGTCTAGACCATACTTCTTGTTTACTTTCACGAATTCCTTGCCATCGTATTCCCAAAGGCCCGTGAAAGAAGCTATTAATAAATTGCCATTGTCCAGCTCCATAAACTTTCTCACGAAACCAATTTGAGAGTCCTCCGCTCGTAAAACGTTTTCTACCTGGGTACCATCAAATTTAATAATAGCCCCCCCAGCAGTGCCGAACCAAAAATTGCCTTCACCATCTTGTGATACTGCCCGTATTATCTCGGAAGACAAACCATCTTCCAAATTTAACGCCACGAATTTATCACTGCTATATTTTATTAATCCCCCACCGTTTGAACCAAACCAAATATTTCCTTCTCGGTCCTCCAGGATGTTATTTATAAAATTTATTGGCAACCCATTGGACCTGGTAAATAATTGGAAAGTTTCCGCACTACCAGCAGGCAAAGTTTTCAATATGCCTGTACCGAAAATTGAAATCCAGATCTGCCCTTTGCTGTCTTCATGAGCAAAATTTATCCGTCTGGGGCTTATGCCTTCTGGAAGAGTGACTGGAGTTAGCTCACCTTTATTCAATTTGTACAGATCATTAACGTCTGGAAAATTCCCAGCCGCCAACCATAAGTTGCCTTTACTATCTTCCAGAAAAGGGAAAATAATTTGATCATTTGGTAAAATATCTTGTAATGGGGACCTGTTCAGGGAATTGCCGTCAAACTGAAACAAACCATTTCTGGTGATAATCTGAAAGTTCTTCTGTTTATCCTGAAATACCCAAAAAATGAAATTGTCTTCGCTAAGCTCCGGATGATTCTTAGTGAAATCCACAAAGTGGTCTCCATCTAAATACAGTAGAGCACGATTGCCGGTATTCTCTAACCCCAATACCCAAATCTTTCCGGCTGCGTCTTCTTTTATCCAAAAATATTGACCGTCCTGTACACCTTGATCGTTTGAGTAATGAGTAAAAGCTACACCATCATAGGAGGATATGCCTTTGGAGGTGGCAATCCACAACAACCCTTTAGAATCTTCGTAGATCGCACCCACTAGGTTGTCAGGTAGTCCTTGTTTTTTGGTAAAGACTTCGAAGTCCTTACCATTAAACCTGCATAACCCGCCACCATTGGTGCCTAACCAAATGTTACCGATTTGATCTTGGATTAAGGAACGTACCTCTGATTGTGGCAGGCCTTCTTCTAAAGAATAGGAGCGGAAGTTGTATTGCTGCGCCCAAGAGCACGTGCTAAAAAAAATTAAAAATACAGCCAGTAGTGATCTAGCCATCTCGGTAGGATGTAGTAGTTTGTCGGTTTTGCCAGTTATGGTGTTGGATATACTTATAACTCTATAATGCGAACGAAAAATATAAAGAAGGGTTAACTTTTTTCTTAAAACGGCAACAATTTCTGATGAATGGTATCTAATATCATTGAATAAACTTAAAATCTTCTACATACACTGACTCCTATTAAGGAAATAGCACCTTCTCCCACGGCTTCGCCCTTAGTTTTTAGGTTAATCTCATACCCCAAACTTATTTTTGGAGTTATTACCCAATTCCCTGATGGTAACACAAAAGCATAGCCACCTGCGATTAACGGTTGCAACACGGTTATATTCGTAACTCCTGTGGTTTCAGGATCACTGACTGTGGTAGTCCAATCGATCTCCATAGCCCAAAGGTCTACTCTTACACCAATAAAAAAACCCTGAAAGTCTTGCTTGAAAAAGTATCTGGAACCAAAGGAACCACCAAAACCTCCCCCTCGCTCATCATCATGTTCTCCTAAGTCCCTCCGACGAGCCAAGTTATAGCCTAATCTTCCGTTGAGGGCTATGTGTTCCGAAACAGAAAAGTCCGCACGAACCCCAAGTATTATACCAGTAGGATAAGCCTGTAACTCTACTCCGACAGACTTTACAGGATCAGATTGGGCCAATAACCCTGAGTGAAAGACGAAACAACACCAGCAAATTAATACTAAGGCTCTATTTTCCAAAAAGCAATGCCTCCAGCTTGTTTACCAATGTTTACACTGGCCACTTTGGTCAATGATTCCAGATCCAACACATCTACAGTTCCGGGTTCTCCCCCAATTCCTTCTACCGAAATGAATGCATACTTGTTGTCAGGGGCAATGGCAATGCCGTGCGATACCTTGCGGGTATTTTTAATTTTTGCCAATTCCTTTCCACTTTCTAAATCCCAAATGCCAGTAGCGCCTTCGGACTTGTAGGTAACCACCATTTTCTTACCGTCTGGAGTAATCTCTACGTTATATGGTCCTTTACCCGTGGCGAACTTGTTGGATACAGACCAGGATTCTAAGTCTACTTCCAATACTTCGTTGGCGCCGTTGCCTGCCACATATACCTTGTTCCATTCAGGATGTGGGATGACCCAAGTTGGTTTCACTTTGCTGTGCTTCATTCCCGCATGACCCATCTTACTGTGATCCATGGAGGCTTCCTTTTTGCTATGATCCATTTTACTGTGGTCCATCTTACTGTGGTCCATAGGTTCCTCTTTTTTACTGTGGTCCATCTTACTGTGGTCCATTTTCATTTCAGGTTCATCAAGGGTTAGCACCCGCTTAATGTTCAAATTTAGGGCATCAATTTCGAATAGTTCTCCGGACATCATGGCTACGGAATAGTGCCGCATCCCATCCGGGCTGATCCGCGAGCCGTGAGGCATTGCTCCGGTAGTAATTCGTTTTAACTCTGTCATGGTTTCTGGATCCACCACTGAAACTGTACTAGGAACCATATCACCATGAAGGTTAAAATTAACACAATAAAGTAACCCGGTAGCCGTGGAAATCTGCATGGATGCCGGAAATAACCCTAAGGTGGTTTGGCCTACCACTTGATTCGTTTCCGTGCTAAACTTATAGATAGTCCCGAACGGGTTGCCATGTGCTAAAGTTAGAAACCAATGCTTCCCATCTGGACTGACGGTGAGTCCGTGTGGGCCTTCAATTTCTGCGGGCCATACACCTACCGGAATGTCTTTTATAGAAATCGCTTCCTTACCATCAAATTTTATCAAGGACACCTCGTCTTCCGACTCTGCTGCCACATAAACGTAATAGTCCTGAGCATTGATGGTGCAGGCAAGTAACCCAAATAGTACTGTAATAATGTAGTTCTTCATACTGGTATAACTAGTCTGTTTCTACTTTGGTTTCAGGAGGGGCTGGTGGATTCATCTTAGCTGCCCATAACCCACTATTCCAGTCTGAGTAAAAGATGTGTCCTTTATGGAGTTGGGCGCCCCATGTAAAGGGGCTATTGGGGATATACGCTTCAGGGTCACTGGGCATTATAAATGCCATCTCTCGGCCCTGCTTATAAAGATCTCCCATTAACTCGCCACTAATGTCCACTACCCGTACACCTCCGTTGTAAAAGGCCACATACAATGTTTCACCATCAATCCAATAATTATGGCTCCCCGCGCCGGGCACCTGAAATCGGGCTACTTCGTCCGGATTATCCAAATCCGTAAAATCTACAAAGTGTAAAAATCCACCGGCAATGTTGGGTCCATTCATATTGAGTCCGTGTGGAAATATTTCATCACCCATTACTGCGTAAAACTTACCTGTTGACGGACTTGTAAATGGAAAAGTAGCATGATGAGCGCCACTTGGGTACTTATAGGAAGCAAACTGTACAGGGTTTGTAGTTGATCCGCCGGCAATTCCGTTGCCAACATCAACCATTTGTACACCGTCTGACCAATTTGAAGAGTAGGCTATACCATCTTCTACCCAGACATCGTGAATGGCATGACCGGGAGTTTCCAGTTCTACTTTGCTTACAATACTGGGATTCTTAGGATCCTCAATGCTGATGATATAGTACTTTTGACCATCACTTAATGCGTAGACATGTTGTTGATAAATGAACAAGTTGTGTACGCCTCCGGTTAGGTTTTCAGTAAACGTACTGATGATCTGCACGTCTCGGGGGTTGGAGACATCCAGTATCACAATCCCATTTTTACGATTACTAGCTCCTTCCCTACTTAGTATGCATATCTTGCCGTCTTCAGAAACTTTTACGTCGTTAACCGTACGGGCATCTACCTGGATGCTATCGACTTTGGTAATGCTTGCAGGGTTTGTCACATCCCAAAAATAGGCAGTACCATCGGCACCCCAAGTACCAGTAACAGCATAATCCTTGCCATCAATTCCTTCCCATATCCAAAGATCTGAAGTATGCTTATCGGAAACCAATCCTTTTCCTACCAATTCAATTTCACGGCTGACATCTCTGGGTATCACATTTACAGACATCCGAGTAACATGAGGGCCTGAAGACACCGCCACCGCATATAAACCCGGTTCGTCGGCAACAAACCGTCCATCCTGTTTTATGACACCGGAAGCTGTCGAACTCACATCGTATGATTTACCTTCGAATGAGTAATGCAAAGGTGCATCTGCTAAAACCTTTCCCTTTTTGTCATAAGCTTTAACTTCGAAATGAAAAACGTCGCCAGTACGTGCTTCTGACTTGTCCGACTTAAGCTCCAGTTTTACTACAGGGTTTGGTACAACGTCTACGCTAAAGGAGGTTTCAATGCCTTCAATAGAAGCTGTAACTTGGGTAGTACCCGTCTCAAGCGCAGTCAAATTATAATAAGGATCAAATCCAACTATGTGGGATTTGGCTGCCATCAATTTAGCTTTGACATCTTCTCTTTTAAAACCTTTTTCATCGTAGATCTGAATGGTCAATGGAATGGTAGAACCAGCATATACCTTTTGAGGTATTTCTTTTATTTCAATCTTAGCTAACGGCGGGAATTTCACCTCCACATCCACGTCCTTCCTTAAGAAATCCCCCTCACCATCCGGGGAGATCACGATGACTTGATGTAAACCAGGTTCATGTGCGGTAATGTTCCCTAAGGAATCAACAGTAAGCGCTCGACGCCCAAAGTATCGAATGACCCGATCCGGCATCACCTTGCCATCAGCATCCACCACCACCGCCTTGATGGTAACTGTCCCATCCACTTCCACCACCAATTTCTCAGGGTCTACTTTTATTTGGGCTTCTTGAGCTTGTATTACATGTAGACTACAAAGAAGTAGTACCCATGAAAAGCCTTTAATCATTTGTTTCATAGCTAAAATTTTGTTTTTGGGAACAGTCAATTTAGTAAAATTCCGCAAAATAGTACGTGCTTTTTTTTGAATGGTACCCTATAAATCGCTACTCTTGATAAATCATTAATTCATTACTATGAAAACGTTGCTCATATCTTGTATTGCTTTTACTCTTTTGATTGGTAGTATGCCCGCACTTATAGCCCAAGAAGAGACGATTGCCCCTGCCGCAAACCCTGAAGACGTGTCTTCATTGAACGCTATTGTAACCACGCTATATGGTGTCATATCAGGAGATAAAGGAGTCGCCAGGGATTGGGACCGTTTTTTAAGTCTATTCAAGCCTGGTGCACAACTGATCCCTAGTGGACCAAATAAAGAAGGTGAAGTAAATATCAATACCATGACTCCCAAGCAATACAGTGAGCGCAATGGTGGGTGGCTCGTAGAAAATGGATTCTTTGAAATAGAAATTGCCAGGGACGAATTACACTTTGGTAGTATGACTCATATTTGGAGCACTTACGAGAGCAGACGTAAAGCTGATGATCCTGAACCGTATGCCAGAGGTATCAATAGCATTCAATTGATAAACGATGGCGATAGGTGGTGGATCGTAAACATTTATTGGACAGCCGAAAATGATAATTTAACTATTCCGAAGGAATTTCTGCCCGAGTAATTGTTTTGACTGGTTGCCTCAATCGTAGCAGTAGAATAATGTCAACCACGGTATGAGCAACAATTGCTGAAATTATTCCCCAGTGGATAGTAGCATATCCAAAACTTGCTGCGGCCAGTACCATAAGTCCTCCGAAAACCGACATTCTCCAGTTGAAGGGGTTCAAATAACCGTGTATTGCTACAAACAACAAAGCCGTTAACCATATACCAATTAAGGGTTGTATGGCTCCTCTAAACAACAACTCCTCTCCCACTCCAGCACAAATACTGATGAATACTACTTCAGTAACGCCCAGGTTCATGGGCTCAAAAATGCCTTTAAAGAAGTTCCTGATATCTGTAAAAAAAGGTCTACTAACAATCATCCAAGCCAATGAGCCCCAAACAGCACCTAACAACAAACCGATGCCTATCTGACCATACCACGCACCAGATCCAGGAATTGTTTTTACAATAGGCTCAGGGCCGAAGATTGCAGTTATTCCCCAGGATAAGGCGGAGAAAACTATAAGGGACCCCAAGACCATCCATAAAAACCGGGATTTTTTCATTTACTATCAGATATATGATGATTGGATATTTCTTTCTGTTGTAATTTTTAACCCAAATTTCAGTTTTAATCCCCTGTCTGTCGGGTTATTTTTGTTATTCCAGCTAAAGTGAAAAGTTACGAAAAATTAAAACAGGACTAATGAGATTATTAAAGGGAATGATGGCTTGTTTAGCCGCATTGTTTGTTTTTGGATACGTAAATAGCTGTGA
>JAJCYK010000120.1 GCA_029262935.1 Cytophagales bacterium
CGTAGTGTATAAACTCTTCGACTTAAAGTATCTTCCGCAAAGATGAGAATTCTGTTATCAGGACTTACTTGGAGACCTGCAGCAGAATAGTAGCTGTGACCCTCAGCCAACTGGTTGACATCAAGGATCACTTCTTCTGCAGCTTCCAAAGATTCTTTTTTGCGACAATGAATGGGATATTCTTTTCCGTCTTCAAAACGTTGATAGTACCAATACCCGTTATCCAAATAGGGTACTGATTCTTCATCGGGCTGAATTCTTGCCACAATTTCATCGTATAATTTTGTTTGAAACTCATTAGTGTGACCCAGCTTCAGTGTAATCGTTTTCGGCAGCCAGGTAGTCCAATACTTTTTGAGTCTGAGCATCTGGCTCTGAAGCGGACTTTTGTTCGTCAGTTAATCGCATCCAGAAATAAGGGTCCACCCGGGAGTCATCATGCATGGTTAAAACAGAGTCTTTCTTTTCCACGTCTGGCGCCGGGGGCAAATCTTTATTTCTCATAGAGGTATTCTCGTTAGGTTGACAGGAGGCCATTAGAATGGCTACTAGCAAAGGGATCAGGTCCTTTTTCATAAAGCGTAATTAATGTTGTTATAAGTAGTCAATAATACGTGATTGAAGTCAATTGAACAAATCAAGACGGTGCTTAGAGAACCGCAAGGATCACGTAATGAGGGCAATCAGGGATTTTTTAATTCATACGTATACCAAGGCGTGATTTCCAGATCACCTCCAGTGGTTTCATACAGCAACTTGGCTGCTTCATTGTCAAGTGAAGTCCCCACAAAAATAATGGGAATGTTATTTTGGTAACAGGTCTTTTTTAAGGCGTCTATGAGTTTTTTGGCAATTCCTTGACGGCGGTAGTTTGCTGTTACACCAATTTCATATAAGAACATTTCTGTTACTTCTTTGTCAAACATATTCAGTTCATAAGCGGTCAAGCCGCCCACCACTTGATCGTCATCCAACGCTACGTAAACATGGAAAGAACCTTTTGTTAATTGGGTCTTTAGATAGGTTTTAGAAGGAATTTGGGGCTCAACATCATGGTCATCTTTCGACCAAAGCAGGATCAGCTCCTGGGCGTATCTGGTATCAGTTGGGGCTAACTGTTTGATGTTGATAGTCATGGGTATTTTCTTTCAAGCTGCGATTCGATAGGAAAATAATTGCCAGTGATTTTTGTAACCACAGCAGGCTTGTCACATCCAATTAATAAACACCCTATTAAATATACTAGGGAAGTTCGACAACTAAGTTAATCAGCATTAAACAAAATTAGCATGAAGGTGGAAAGAAATATCGCGCTACTCAGTATCCTATTTATCGCTCTAATATTCATCAAATGTGATGATGATACGCCGGGTGGCATGTCGATGGATGATGACGATATTACTGTGATATCCGGAGATGTAGAATTAAACCCGGCATTGGTAGCTGAAGGTAAGGAAACCTTCAGGTTTGATACTTTTGGTGACGAAGCCTTTTGGAGCGATGTGCTGCATATAGATAAAGCAATTCTAGGAGAGGAATTGGGTGGGTTTGGCCCTGGGGTAAGTCCAGAGACTGCATTGGCTGTTGGTCTAAAGGTTGATGCCGAAGCCTTGCCTGCGGAGTTGGTAACAGCAATCTCCGCGGGAGAAGTTGACTTAACAGACCCCGCGACTACTGTGGCATTATTGTCCTTAGATGCTGTAGTAGGCTTAAAAGGAACCTTTGATGATGACGGTAACCTGACTGCTTTAGGCGTAACCTGTGCCTCATGCCATGCTACAGTGGATGACTCCTTTGCTCCCGGTATCGGCAGGCGATTGGATGGATGGGCGAATCGAGATCTTGATGTTGGCGCTATTGTCAACTTGTCAGATAATGTTCAAGCGGTAGCGGAATTGCTAACTGTGCCTGAGGCCACGCTTAGAAGTATATTGGCACAATGGGGGCCTGGTCGATACAATGCGGTAGTATTTCTAGACGGCAAAGCAACTACTCCGGATGGACAAATCGCCACCAATCTAATTCCTGCCGCTTATGGGATGCAAGGAGTTGAACTGGTTACGTATACCGGATGGGGAGACCTGACCTACTGGAACGCCTTAGTGGCGACTTTGGAAATGAATGGTCATGGGCCCTTAGTAGACCCCAGGCTGGATGATCCAGTGCAATATCCGATAGCGGCTGCTAACAACTTTGGTAATACCATGGATCCAGAGGACCGTGTAACGGATAAGTTGGAGGGCCTTGCTCAGTATCAATTGTCTTTGGAGCCTCCCGTGCCTCCTGCCGGTAGCTTTGATGAGGTTGCCGCTTTGATTGGCAAGGATCTATTTGAAGGCAAGGCGGATTGCTCCAGTTGTCATCTTCAGGAAATCTTGGCGGATAACGTACTGCATAGCGCGGATGAAATCGGTATTGATGATTTTGAGTCCAGTCGTTCTCCTACCGGAATGTATCGCACCACTCCCTTAAGAGGGTTGTTTGCTCATATGAAAGGAGGGTTTTATCACGATGGCCGCTACGAAACACTATTGGAAGTAATCAATCATTATGACGATCACTTTAGTTTGGAACTAACAGAGGATGAAAAGAGTAATTTGGTCGAATATTTAAAGTCTATTTAAGTCTAATTATGGCAACAATTAAATTAACCAACTAGACAAAGATTTTTCCAATGAGATATCTACCAAGCGTGTGCACTGATTCGTTCATTATCCACTTGCTAGCTGCCCGTTGGCTTATCGTAGATACAGTAGGTCCCAGCAAATTTATCATGTAGTCCTTGTTTTCGCTCATCAAAGGCTACCCAAACGACGGCCACTAAAAACAATACGTTGAAAAGCATGCTTACGGTAGAAATTGCAGAATCCTGGGTATGTAAACCGATCTCCATGAATTCATTCAAATCACCAAACCTTTCAGAGTTAAATAAAATGGCATTGGTGATAAATCCTAAGAGGTAAGTCACTCCCCAAGGGAGATACCGTTTCATAGCATGGCTTAAAGTGATGTCTTTGAATTGTTCGTCTACTAATTTGATACCAACCGCCATTTTACCCCAAGTGGCCCCTTTTTGCCATTCCAAGATGGGCTTGTATAATGCTAATAACATGCTCGTAAGCGCCATAAGTGCAAAGGACTTTAAACTCAGGGTATTGTAAAAACTAAATGCAGTTAATGGTATTAATATCAAAGCATCAAGAATAGAGGCTCCTGCCCTTATCCAAAACCCTGCATAGGCAACTTGGTTTGCACTTTGGGGGCCTTTTGAAAAATCTTGGTCCAAAACGGTTTCTGTCATATTAACCAGGCATTTGTTGAAATTACTGTCTTATCCAATTTATGAGATATTCAGTAAACAAATAGCATATTGCTTAAAATTCAAAGTTGAAATGTAAGGAAATGTTACCTGGGTTTACTTTTGATTGCAACGATGAAAGGACAATTAAAAGCTTTTAATGGCTCTTTCGACTACGATTTGGATTCAATTTGATATCGATATTGTTTAAGTATTCGTGTAGTAAATTGGGTTAGGAATTTGCACATTAAATTGATCATGCTGCTATTTATCATATAAGTAACTTACTATATGAAACCCTTGCCTGGTTGTACGGGTTGTTTCGTTTAAGAACTAGATCTTTATTGGTTTCAGGGGCTACTAAAAACCATTTAAGCTTTCAATGTTGGTGTTGCAAGTAATGAGTTTTTAAGACATCTTCACCGAAGTTGTCACCCTTGATTCGCAATATGGTATGTATGTGATTGCCATCTTTTTGAAATCCTACATTGTCATATTCGATTAACAAATCAGGCCCGTTAATAACATAATAATGAGGTGCCTTACGTTCATAGCTGCCTAGCCAGGCAAAGAATATGCTATCTATGCCCGAGATCCTTAGGGTTTTATGAATTTCAGAAGCTTTTTCGTGCTCTAAATTGCACTTTAGCTCTCCTTGGCCATTTCATTAATTTTTGGTTGTAGCAACCAAACGCCTACAATAAAAAACCATATTAAGACGATTTCCAGTATAAATTCAGACAATTCTACTTCTCTTTGAAGCTCCATGGTTTTAATGGTTTTAGCCAAAAAGTAAAAACAATATCCCATTGCCACTAGACTGAATGGAACTATTGCAAACATGGAAAAAAACCAGGGTATATGTTCGAACGATTGTTCCGGATTGGCCAGAATAAGATCGAAGAGGCTCCAGGATATGAGGGATATCACTAACATAAGAATGAAAGGAACGATAATGGCAAATGTAAACCAGGAAGTGTTTTTTTTCAGTTCCACGGGCAGTCGTGCTTGCAATCCTATGGCTACAGCCCATTGCCAAAGATAGGTGCCAGCATAAAGCAGCACCATAGCCAAGCCTAAGTAGCGGAACTGACCAAAGGTGTATATAAGGACTTCCGGATCGGGTTCCTCATGGGTCATTATAGAACCAAACATCCTGCTCATGAAAAACCCCATTAAGATAAATTGCAAGAGCAAAGGAAAAATGGTGGTAACGAGGAAAATCTGCCAATGCTTGGCCTTTAAAATTAGGTTAATCATAATGTCTTATTTACTGGTAAAACTTGAAGCCGGTAATCCTTCTTGGTTGAAAAGAGTGGCGTTGGTGAGATCTTTCCAAGCATAACGGGCATATTCCGGACTGGGGATCGATGCAGAACTAACATGAACTTTGTTGTCTCTCAAAATTGCAGTGGCGGGTACGAAGATCTCGTCCATACCAGCAATCTCAAATCCCTCAAGCATGTCAGGGGTCATTAAGCCGCTTCCTTTGTTGGTAAAGTCAAGTACCAATTGATGGCCAGATTTTGTTAGGCTTTTAAACAGAGGTCCCGAAGCCTCCAGATCTTTCCCGTAATCATTATTTAGGGCCAAACCTGCTAGTCTCCAACCCACATCTTGTTTGTTGGCAGGATGAATATTGGTCAAGTTTCCAATATCCATGGTGACCACCATACCTGTCTGTGAAGTTTGAAGAGACAGCCGTTGAGCGTCTCGTAGTTTCTGTGATTGATCCAAGTTCACATCCCCGCTTTGATTGTATTTGAAAGGAGCAATTTGCACATAGTAAAATGGGAACTCATAACCCCATCGACTCCTCCAATCCTCAATCATAGCCGGAAACAGCTTTAGGTATTGTGCTGCGCGTCCAACATTGGATTCACCCTGATACCAAATGGCCCCTTTGATGGTATACTTGGTAACCGGGTGCAGCATACCGTTGTATAAAACAGAGGGTAAATTTTGATGTGTTTGAAAAAGATTAGGTCTTTGATCCAAACTGACTTGGAGGTCATAAGCGTAAAAAGAGCTGTTGTATATTTCAGCACTTAATCGATGCTTCCAATTTCCTTGCAAATCAATAGTTGTGCCTTGTTTACTAGTCAGGTTTAAGGGACCGGTAACGGAACCTGGACCTCCAGTGTCCACAGCTCTTATGGCAAGGGTATTGGTACCCTGTACCAGTACACCTTCGGGGACCTCATAAGTACGAGGAAGGTTGTATCCTACCACAGCCCCAACCTTGGTGCCATTGATGTACGTGACGTCTAAATCATCAATAAATCCTAAATTCAGGGTGTACCCTGATTCTAATTGTTCTATTTCAATGTTAATTCTCAACCAGCTGGCCCCATCAAAATGTCCATCGGACAAAACATCAAACCTTCCAGGAAGAGCTATCGTCTGCCAATCACTATCATCAAATTCAGTGCCTGCAGCGGCCGCATTACTTAAGTCCAACTGCTCCCAAGCTTCTTCAGATTCAGGGATAGGGATTTTTTTATGTTGGCCAAACCAAGTATCCGTAACCTCTTGTGC